>NZ_JBHYKM010000045.1:43440-57860 GCF_042741435.1 Streptomyces sp. NPDC058955
TTTTTTAAAAATATAACTATCATTTCCCAACAAACTATTGCTCTTGTGTTTTCTCACTCCCCACCTGTGCCTAAACTTCGTATGTACGTCTAAGTGACACCGACCCGCCATGCTCGCCTCGCGGCAAGTGGTCCCTCTGAGGGACGAAGGTTGGGCCCGGGGGCTTGGATCGAGCCGGTGTCACGACAAGGCTAACAAAGCCTCCGCGAAGGTGATTCCCCCGGCGCGTGTTGACCGGAAATCACCCTCGCAGGGCCCTCGTCCTCAGTCCCGCAGCAGGTCCGGGACCCCGGCCTCGTCCGGCAGGTCCCGCTCGCCGGCGAGCACGGTCAGCGCCTGCGTCGAACGGGTGAGGGCCACGTACAGGACCCGCAGGCCGGCCGGGGACTCGTCGGCGATCTCGGCCGGCGAGACGACGAGGGTGGCGTCGTACTCCAGGCCCTTCGCCTCCAGCGAGCCGAGCGCGACCACCCGGTCGCCCAGCCCGGCGAGCCAGCGGGCGGCCTCCGCACGCCGGTCCATGGCGACGACCACGCCGACCGTGCCCTCGACCTCGGCGAGCAGCCGCTCCGCCTCGGACCGCACGGTTCCGGCCAGATCGCCGCCCTTGCCGACGGCGACGAACCGGGGCTCGACGCCCGTCGAGCGGACCGCCTTCGGGGACTCCTTGCCGGGCATCGCCAGGGCGAGGACCTTGGCGGCCAGCTCCGCGATCTCCGCCGGGTTGCGGTAGTTCACGGTCAGCTCGAAGCGGCGGCGCGGCCGGGAGCCCAGTGCCTCGTCGCGGGCGGCGGCGGCCTCGTCCGGGTCGGACCAGGAGGACTGCGCCGGGTCCCCGACGATCGTCCAGGTGGCGTGTCGGCCGCGGCGGCCGACCATCCGCCACTGCATGGGCGTCAGGTCCTGCGCCTCGTCGACGATCACGTGGGCGTACTCGGTGCGCTCGGCGGCGAGCCGCTCGGCCCGCTCGCGCTGGGTCTCCTCCCGTACCGGCATCAGCTCCTCCAGGCCGGTGAGCTGGTCCAGCGGGTCGTACTCCCGCTTCCGCTTCGGCCGGGCCGGGGCGCCGAGCAGGGTGTGCAGCTCGTCCAGCAGGGCGACGTCGTGGACCGAGAGGCCCGGCCGGCGCAGCGAGCGGGCGATCCGGCGGACCTCGCCCGGGTTGAGGACCCGGCGGGCCCAGCGGCCGAGCCGCTTCTCGTCGGCCATGGCGTCGAGGACCTTGCGCGGGGCCAGCTCGGGCCACCAGGCGTCGAGGAAGCCGAGGAAGGCGTCCTCGGTGGAGACGTCCTCGTCGAAGGAGGAGCGCAGCTCGGCGGCGAGCTCGGGGTCGCTGTGCCGGCCGGCGGCGCCCGACCTGGCGTAGAGGGCGTCGAGGAGGAGGCGGCGGGCGCGGGGGCGGAGCAGGTTGACGGGGGCGGTGCCGGAGAGCACGTTCTGCCGGATCCGCCGCAGCTCGCCCTCCTCCAGTTCGAGGCGGCGCCCGAAGGCGACGACCCGGAGCAGCTTCGGCGTGTCGGGGCCCTCCAGGGCGCCCCGGGCGGCCTTGCGGAGCACGGCGAGCATCCGGGAGGAACCCTTGACCCGGGAGACGGCGGGCTCGTCGTAGGTGTCGGCCACGCCCCCGGCGGCGTCCTCGGCGAGGTCGCCGAGCGCCCGGATGGCGACCTGCCCCTCCTCGCCGAGGGAGGGCAGCACGCCCTCGGTGTACGAGACGAGCAGCGGGGTCGGCGAGACGATCAGGATGCCGCCGGAGTACCGCCTGCGGTCCTGGTAGAGCAGGTACGCGGCCCGGTGCAGCGCCACGGCGGTCTTCCCGGTGCCCGGCCCGCCCTCGACGTAGGTGACGGAGGCGGCGGGGGCGCGGATGACGAGGTCCTGCTCGGCCTGGATGGACGAGACGATGTCCCGCATGGTGTGCGAGCGGGCCTGCCCGAGGGCGGCCATCAGGGCGCCGTCGCCGATGACGGGCAGCTCGGCGCCGCCGAGGCTGGCCTTCAGCTCGGGGCGCATGAGGTCGTCCTCGACGCCGAGGACCCGGCGGCCCTTCGAGCGGATGACCCGGCGGCGGACGACCCGGCCCGGCTCGACGGGCGTGGACCGGTAGAAGGGCGCGGCGGCGGGCGCGCGCCAGTCGATGACGAGCGGGGAGTAGTCGGCGTCCAGGACGCCGATGCGGCCGATGTGCAGGGTCTCGCCGATGTCGGCGGTGTTGTCGGGCCGGATGGCGTCGTCGGCGGGCTCGACGGAGGTGTAGGCGCCGTCGGGGCCCTTGACCCCGTCCTTCCCCTCCAGCAGGTCGATCCGGCCGAACAGGAAGTCCTCGAACTCGTTGTTGAGCCGGTTCAGGTGGACCCCGGCGCGGAAGACCTGGGCGTCGCGCTCGGCGAGGGCGCCGGGCGTGCCGACGTGCCCCTTCTGCGCGGCGTCGTTCATCAGGAACTCCGCCTCGTGGATCTTCTCCTCCAGGCGGCGGTAGACCTGGTCCAGATGTTCCTGCTCGACGCCGATCTCACGGTCTCTGACCGTGTCGACGGCTTCCTGCGCGGCCACTAAGGCCCCCTTCTGACGTGCACTGGGCAGCCGTCAAAGGTACGCCACCGGTGGCCGCCGTGTCAGGCGAGGGGCGGGGGCTGATCGTGCAGAATCCGCTGGAAGAGGTGGTGGTCGCGCCACGCGCCGGCGATGTGCAGGTACCGGGGCGCGGTTCCGATCCGCTCGAAGCCGGCCTTGGCGAGGACGCGCTGCGAGGCGTGGTTGTCGAGCAGGGTCGACGCCTCGATCCGGTGCAGCCCGAGCTCGTCCCGCGAGGCGCGCAGCACCTCGGCGACGAGGAGGGAGGCGATGCCGCGCCCGACGCGCTCCCCGTCCACCCAGTAGCCCAGCGACGCGCTCCGGAACGGCCCCAGCACGATGCCGGAGAGGATCGCGGCCCCGACGATCCGCTCCTCCTGCCCGCGGCCCTCCACGGCGAACCAGCGCCGCCCGCCGTCGGCCAGCCGCTCGGCCTGCCCCTCGGCGGTGTAGTACCGCTCGGCCCGGTACGGCTCGGTGGCCTTCATGTGCCCCCGGTTGCGCTCCAGCGCTTCCGCCAGCCCCCGGGCGTCCCCGGCCCGGGCCTCCCTGATCCCCACCCCGACATCCATGCCCGCACGCTACCCGCCCCGGCGCCGCCGTGGGCGGGCGCGAGGGGCGTCACGGCGAGGCGGGGTCCTCGGCCAGGGGGTCCAGGGAGAGGCGGTAGCCGCGTTTGACCACCGTCTGGATGAGCTTGGGGGTGCCCAGGGACGCGCGCAGGCGGGCCATCGCCGTCTCCACCGCGTGCTCGTCCCGCCCCGACCCCGGCAGCGCCCGCAGCAGGTCCGCGCGGGAGACGACCCAGCCCGGCCGGCGGGCCAGGAGGCCGAGGAGGGCCATGCCGGCCGGCGGCACGGGCCGGAGGGCCCCGTCGACGAGGACCGCGTGTCCCCGGATCTCGACGCGGTGCCCGGCGACGGGCAGCACCCGCGCCCGCGCGGGCAGTTCGGTGCAGAGGAGCTGCACGAGCGGCCCGAGCCGGAACCGTTCGGGCTGGTACGTGGGGATGGCCTCGGCCTGGAGCGGCAGCGCCGTCACCGGCCCCACGCACACGGCGAGCACCTGGTGCCGCAGCGCCTCGACGACCCCGTCCCGTACGCCCCGCTCGGCGGACCGGGCGAGGAGCGACGCCGCGGCGGGCGCGCTGGTGAAGGAGACCGCGTCGACGGAGCGGGCGAGCACCGCGTCGATCAGCCGGTCGAGCGGTCCGAGGTCCTCGGGCGGCATCCACCGGTAGACGGGGACGCCGAGGACGCTCGCCCCGGCGGCGGTGAGCGCCTCGACGAAGCCGGGGAGGGGTTCGCCGTGGAGCTGGAGGGCGATCCGCCGCCCGGCGACGCCTTCGGCGAGGAGCCGGTCGAGGACCTCGGCCATCGACTCGGACGAGGGCGACCAGGACTCGGTGAGCCCGGCGGCCCGCACCGCGCCCTTGACCTTGGGCCCGCGGGCGAGGAGTTCGACCCCGCGCAGCGCGTCGAGGAGTTCGGTGCCGTGTCCCCATCCCTCCGCCGCCTCGACCCAGCCGCGGAAGCCGATCGCGGTGGTGGCGACGACGACGTCCGGCGTGTCGCCGATGATCTCCTTGGTGGCGGCGAGGAGTTCGGCGTCGTCGGCGAGCGGGACGATCCGCAGCGCGGGACCGTGCACGACGGCCGCACCGCGCCGGCGCAGCAGGGCGATGAGTTCGTCCGCGCGCCGGGCCGCGGTGACGCCGACGGTGAAGCCGGCCAGGGGTCCGTGTTCGTGCTGGTCCATGGTCATCGAGAGTGGCGGGGACGCGTGACGGTCGGGGTTCACGCGTATTTCCTGCCCGTTACGGTACGCGTCCGGCACCCCGGCTCACACCTTCGCGTATCCGGGCCGGTTCTCCGGCTCCTCGGCGGCCTCGGCGGTGTCGGGGACGACGGGCGGGCGCCGAAGGTATACCGCCCAGGTGACGGCCATGCAGGCTCCGTAGAAGGCGAGGAAGGCGACGAAGGCCCCGGTGCCGGTGCCGACGGTCTGGAAGGACTGCCGGAAGGCGAGGTTGATGCCGAGGCCGCCGAGGGCGCCGACGGCCCCGATGAGGCCCATGGAGGCGCCGGAGAGCCGCCGCCCGTACGCCTCGGCGGTGTCGCCGCTCAGGCCCTTGCGGTGGCCCTGGGCGAGGAAGATCGCCGGGATCATCTTGTAGGTGGAGCCGTTGCCGAGGCCGCTGAGGACGAAGAGGGCGATGAAGCCGGCGAGGAAGACGGCGAGGGACTCGGCCAGCGAGGCGTAGACGACCACTCCGGTGGCGACGGCCATGGCGGCGAAGGTGCCGAGGGTGATGCGGGCGCCGCCGTGCTTGTCGGCGAGGGAGCCGCCGAGGGGGCGGATGAGGGAGCCGAGCAGGGGGCCGATGAAGGTGAGCGAGGCGGCCTGGAGCGGGGTGCGGCCGAACTGGGTCTGGAGGACGAGGCCGAAGGCGAAGCTGTAGCCGATGAAGGAGCCGAAGGTCCCGACGTACAGGAAGGCCATGATCCAGGTGTGGCGGGCGCCGAGGGCCTCGCGGACGGCTCCGGTGTCGTTCTTCACGGGCGTGAGGTTGTCCATGAAGAGGGCGGAGCAGACGGTGGCGACGACGATCAGCGGCAGGTAGACGCCGAGGACGATCCGGGGGTGCAGGGCGCCGGCGGTGCCGATGACGAGGAGGCCGACGAGCTGGACGACGGGGACGCCGATGTTGCCGCCGCCGGCGTTGAGGCCGAGCGCCCAGCCCTTCTTCCGGAGCGGGAAGAAGGCGTTGATGTTGGTCATGGAGGAGGCGAAGTTGCCGCCGCCGACGCCGGTGAGGGCGGCGACGAGGACGAAGGTGGAATAGGAAGTGCCGGGTTCCATCACGGCGTAGGCGAAGCCGGTCGGCAGCAGGAGCAGCAGGGCGCTGAAGATCGTCCAGTTGCGGCCGCCGAAGCGGGCGACGGCGAAGGTGTACGGGATGCGGATCAGCGCGCCGACGAAGGTCGCGGTGGCGATGAGGAAGAACTTCCCGGCGGCGTCGATGCCGTACTGCGGCCCCATGAACAGGACCATCACGGACCAGAGGCTCCAGACGGAGAAGCCGATGTGCTCGGAGAGGACGGAGAAGGCGAGGTTCCGCTTCGCGATCCGCTCGCCCTTCTCCCGCCAGAAGGTCTCGTCCTCCGGCTCCCAGACATCGATCCAGCGCCCGCCCATCTCGCACCTCCACGGTGTCGGATCCGGTCCCGGATCCTGGTGCCCCCGACGCTAGGAGGGCGGCGTTTCAGGGCCGTGCCGCGAGGTGACGTCGGCGGAACCTTGCTCTCACCCGGGTCCCGCGGCCCCTGTGAGTGGCGCGTCCGGCAGCCCCGGTTCGCCCTCCGGGAGCCAGGCGCCGGGCGGGCGTTCCAGCCAGCCCTCCCGGGCGCCCAGTTCGGCGGCGGCGGCGCGGAGCGCGTCGAGGGCCGGGTGGCGCAGGCCCTTGCGCCAGACCAGGCTGACGGGCGAGAGGGGGACGGGGTCGACGAGGGGCCGCAGGACGCAGCCGGGCAGGGGCGGGAAGCCGGTGCCGGCGAGGACCGGGCGCCGGTGCTTGGCCATGATCCGCTGGAACTCCTCCTTGCCGACGGCGAGCGGCGCGGGCGGCGCGAGGTGGATACCGCGGCCGGCGAAGAGCCGGGTGGCGAGGTCGGTCCACTCGGGGGTGCGGTCGTTCCCGGCGCCGGCGTAGAGGTGTTCGCCGGCGAGCCGGGCGAGCGGCACCTCGGGCAGGGCGGCCAGTTCGTGGTCCTCGGGCAGCAGCACCGCCATCGGCTCGTACCGCACGAGGCGGGCGTCGAGCCGGGCCCGCAGCGCGGGTGCGAGCCCGCCGTACCGTCCGAAGGAGGCGTCGAGCCGGCCGGCCAGGATCTCGCGCGCGGCGCCGGTGAGCCCGGACTCGAAGCGGGCCATCAGCTCGTGCTCGGGGGCGAGTTCGCGGGCGCGGCGCAGGATCCGGTCCTGGACGAGGCCGGGCGTGTTGAGGTCGACGAGGAGGGGCCGGGTCTCGGCCCGGAAGGCGTCGCGGAGCGCGTCGTGGGCGTCGAGGACCCGGCGGGCGTACGGGAGGAGCCGTTCGCCGTCCGGGGTGAGGGCGACCTGCCGGGTGGTGCGCACGAAGAGCGGGGCGCCCACCTCGCGCTCCAGGCGCCGGATGTCCCGGCTGAGCGCCTGCTGGGCGACGAAGAGCCGGCCGGCGGCGCGGGTGAAGTGCAGCTCCTCGGCGACGGCGGTGAAGGCGCGGAGCAGCCGGGGTTCGATGTCGTACGGAGTGGCCACCCGCCGCATTCAACAACACAGGTGCGTGAATCGCGACCGTACAGGTGTTGGACGGTCCGGCCCCTCCGGCCGGAGCCTTGCCGCATGCCCCAGCAGCACCTCGTCCCCACCCCCGCGGGCCCCGGCCTGGCCCCCCGCTACCGCGAGCGCCCCGCCGCGCTCCCCCGCAACCCGTACCTGCGGCTCTTCGCCCTCCCCGGCACGCGCGCGTTCACCGCCGGCAACCTGATCGCCCGGCTGCCCTCGGGGATGTTCGGCATCAGCGCGGTGCTCATGATCTCGGCGGCGTACGACTCCTACGCGCTGGCCGGCGCGGTCAGCGCCACCGGCCTGGTGGCGGGCGCGCTGACGGCGCCCTGGGTCGCCCGGCTGGTCGACCGGCACGGGCAGGCCCGGGTCGCCGTCCCGGCCGCGCTCCTGGCCGTCCTGGGGCAGCTGGCGCTGCTGCTGTGCGTCCGGGGGCACGCGCCCGCGTGGGCGCTGTTCTGCGCGATCGCGCTGACGGCGACCGCCCCGAACACGGGCGGCATGTCCCGGGCCCGCTGGGCGCACCTGCTGCGCGGCGACGCGGCCGCGCTGCACACCGCGAACTCCTTCGAGCAGGCCGCCGACGAGCTGTGCTTCATGCTGGGTCCGGTGCTGGCGGCGGCGGCCTGCTCGGCGTTCTTCCCGGAGGCGGGCACGCTGCTGGCGGCCGTCCTCCTGCTGGCCGGCGTCCTGCTCTTCGCGGCCCAGCGCGCGACCGAGCCGCCGGTCGCCCCGCGCACCGCGGCGGGCTCGCCGCTGCGCGCGCCGGGGATGCCTCCGCTCCTTGCGGTCTTCGTCGCCACGGGGGCGGTCTTCGGTTCGATGGAGGTGACCGCCCTGGCGTACGTGGACGGCCCGCTCGCCGGCCCGGTCCTGGCGCTCCAGGCGGCGGGCTCCTGCACGGCCGGTCTGCTCTACGGCCGGGTCCGCCGGGGCGCGGGGCTGCGCGGCTGCCTGGCGGCGATGACGGTGCTGATGGCGGCGCCGCTGCTCATGGCGGGGACGGGTTCCCTGCTCGCCCTGGCCGCCGGTCTGCTGGTGGCGGGCATGGCGACGGCCCCGACGATGGTGACGGGCATGGGCCTGGTCCAGCGGCTCGTCCCGTCCTCCCAGCTGAACGAGGGCATGACGCTGGCCGTGACCGCGCTCCTGGCGGGCATCGCGGCGGGCTCGGCCACGGCGGGCTGGACCGCCGACCACGCCCCGGACCCGGTCGTCGGCTTCGTCCTGCCGGTGGCGTCGGCGGCGCTGGCACTGGCGCTGTGCGCGGCGACCGGCGTCGGCCGCCGCGCACGCTGAGTTCGTTCTCTCAGCTCTGCCGGAGCGGCGGCATCGGCACCTGCACGCCGTAGGCGGTGGCCCCGGCGCCGATCCCGCCCTCGCAGCCGTCGGGTTCCTGGGTGCCGAGGCCGCGGGTGGACGGCTTCTCGGCGGCCCAGAACATGTAGCCGAGCAGCCCGGCGGTGGTGTGCCCACCCGGGGGACGACCCCCGGACCCCCAGCGGACACCCTCAGCGTGCCGGCGTCGCCTTCGGGCTCGGGCGTCAGCCTGACCCGGGGCCGACACGGACCTCGGCGGGGGCGCGTCGGTGCGGAGCCGGTCGGCGGCCGCCTTGCGGTCGATGTCGATCAGCCGACGGTCACCTGCGCCGGTTTCACACGACAGAGCCCTCCAGTCGTACGACTTTTCCGTACCAGTGTCGTACCATGAACAGGTACGAGATGGAGAGGGATCCTCATGTCCATAAGCGCCAGCGAGGCCCGCGCGAGCCTCTTCCCGCTCATCGAGCGGGTCAACACCGACCACGCCCCGGTGCGCATCACCTCGCGCAACGGCGACGCCGTCCTCATGTCCGCCGACGACTACGACTCCTGGCAGGAGACCGTCTACCTGCTGCGCTCGCCCGCCAACGCCCAGCGGCTGATGGAGGCCGTCGCACGCGACAGGGAAGGCGCGCACACCGTCGCCAAGACGATGGACGAGCTGAGGGAGTTGGCCGGGGGCGAGGAGTGAGGAGCGTCCACTTCGACCCCGCCGCCTGGGAGGACTTCCTGTTCTGGCTGTCCGCCGACCGGAAGATGGCCCGCCGGATCACGCGCCTGATCGGCGAGATCCAGCGTGACCCGTTCACCGGGATCGGCAAGCCCGAGCCGCTGAAAGGCGATCTGTCGGGTTACTGGTCCCGGCGTATCGACGACGAGCACCGCCTCGTGTACCGGGCGGACGAGAAGGAAGTGAAGATCCTCAAGGCCCGGTACCACTACTGACCGTACGACCCCTCAGGGGGAACGACAGAGGCCCGGCGGCCGCTCGCGCGGTCACCGGGCCTCTGCCCACATGGGATGAGTGGAGATGGCGGGAATCGAACCCGCGTCCAACGGTGCGGAACCAGGGCTTCTCCGTGTGCAGTCTGGTACGAGTTTCTCAGCCCTCCGGATCACCCAGACAAGTCCGGAACGGGCTCAGTCACTGTTTGATTTCCCTCTTCACCCCGTGACCGGGATCAAGGTTTAGTCCCCTTCATGATGCCAGGATCCGGGTCGGGAACAGCCCCGGGCTGACACTTCGCAAGTCGCTACTTAGGCAGCGAGGGCGAAGGAATCGCGCTTGGTGTTGGCGATTATTGGTTTCGGCGCGTGGTTTACGAGATCATTGCCGCTTCCTCGACACGCTTCCCCTGCTTCGACATCCGCTGTCGAAACCGATCATCCCCATGTTGTTTTTTCAAAACGCGCACCCTCTGTGAGGTGCGTTGCCCATGGTACGTGAACCGTGGGCGCGGTTGCCAGCGGATTAACGCTCCTGTGCGCGCTGGCGCCGCTTGGCCGCCGCGATCGCCCGCGCGGTCTCGCGCGTGTCCTGCTTCTCCCGGAGCGTCTGCCGCTTGTCGTACTCCTTCTTGCCCTTGGCGAGCGCGATCTCGCACTTCACCCGGCCGCCCAGGAAGTACAGCGCGAGGGGCACGATCGTGTGACCGGTCTCCGACGCCTTCTGCTCCAGCTTGTCGATCTCCGCCCGGTGCAGCAGCAGCTTCCGCTTCCGCTTCGCCGAGTGGTTGGTCCAGCTGCCCTGCATGTACTCGGGCACGTGGATGTTGTACAGCCACGCCTCGTGGCCCTCGATCTGGACGAAGCCGTCCACCAGCGAGGCCCGCCCCATCCGGAGCGACTTCACCTCCGTGCCCATGAGCGCCACGCCCGCCTCGTACGTGTCGAGGATGAGGTAGTCGTGGCGCGCCTTCTTGTTCTGCGCGATGAGCTTGCGCTCCGGCCCCTTGTCCTGGGCCTTCTTGGCAGGCTTGCCCTGCACGTTGACGAGTCCCTTAGCCATAGTGCGGTCATTTTCGCACTACGAGCCCCCTCCGAGGCCACTCAATACCGTGCGGGCCCGCTCCTCCGCCCCGTCCTGGGCCGGTACGTCGGGGGCGATGCCCCGCCCGTCCACGTCGTGACCGGCCGGGGTGCGGTAGTGGCCCACGGTGAGCTCGGCGACCGAGCCGTCGGGCAGGGTGCTCGGCATCTGCACGGAACCCTTGCCGAAGGTCTTGGAGCCGACGGTGACCGCCCGGCCCCGGTCCTGGAGCGCGCCGGTGAGCAGCTCGGCCGCGCTCATGGTGCCGCCGTCGACCAGCGCGACCAGCGGCCGACCGGTGTCGCCGCCCCGCTCCGCGTACACGGACCGCTGCTCGCCCTCGACGTCGTACGTGGCGACCAGGCCGCCGTCGAGGAAGGCGGAGGCGGCGACGGCGGCCTCGTCGACCAGCCCGCCGGCGTTGCCGCGCAGGTCCAGCAGGACGCCCGCACCGGGCGGGGCGGTGCGGACCGCGTCCCGGACCCGGTCGCCGGCGCCCTTGGAGAAGGCGGCGACCCGGATGACGACGGTCCGCGCGTCGGGGCGGCTGACGGTGACGGGGTCGGTCGCGAGCCGCTCCCGGCGCAGGGTCTGGGTCCAGGTCATCCCGGCCCGGCGGATCCGCAGGGCCACCGTGGAGCCGGGCACGCCGTCGCCGCGCAGCAGGGAGACGACCTCGGAGACGGAGAGGCCGGCGGTCTCCCGCCCGGCGACGGCGAGCAGCAGGTCGCCGGGCCGCACCCCGGCCCGCTCGGCGGGCCCGCCCTTCCGCACCCGGGCGACCTCGACGCCGCCCTCCGGGGACGTACGGGCCGCGGAGAGGCCGACGCCGGTGTAGGCGCCGTCGAGGGACCGCTCGAACTCGGCGTACTCCCGCTGGTCGTAGACCGCGCCCCAGCGGTCGCCGCTGCGGCTGACGAACTCCTCGGCGGCCTGCTTGCCGGACTTGCCGTCGGCGGCGGCCTCGGCGGCGGCGCGGTGGAGGGCCGCCCGGTCGAAGACGGCACGGTCCCCGGCGCCGGTGCCGGGCTCCCGCCCGGCCTCGTCCTCCCGGGGCAGCACGCCGGTCGCGGCGGCGGTGGCGAGGACTCCGGCGAAGACCAGCGTGAGAACGGCCCCGCGGACGACACCGCGGGGCCGGAGACAGAGGGGCGCGGGGCCGGCCGGCATGGCGCCCACTCTAGGACAAGGCGGCGGCGCCACCGAGGCTTTGGCCTCAGGACGCCATCCCCCATCGGGGGTCTCTTCTCACACCTTCAGGTACTTGCGCAGCGCGATGAACGCGGCCACGGACGGCATCAGCAGGCCGATGACGATCACCAGCGGCAGCTGGGCGAGGACCACGTCCCAGCCGATGAAGTTCACCAGCGGCATCTGCTCGGCCAGGTTGAGGCCGTGGTCGACGAGGAAGTACCGGCCGGCGACCAGCAGCACACAGGCGAAGGCGCCGCCGATCAGGCCGGAGAACGCGGCCTCCATGATGAACGGCATCTGGATGTAGAAGCTGGAGGCGCCGACCAGCCGCATGATGCCGGTCTCGCGGCGGCGGCTGAAGGCCGAGACGCGGACCGTGTTGATGATCAGCATCAGGGCGATCACCAGCATCAGGAGCATGAGCGCGACGGCCGCGTAGTTGACGCTGCGCATCATGTTGAACAGCGTCTCCAGGATGGAGCGCTGGTCCTGGACGGACTCGATGCCGTCCCGGCCGGCGAAGGCGGTGGCGACCACCTTGTACTTCTCCGGGTCCTTCAGCTTGACCCGGATCGACTCCTGCATCTGGTCCGGGGTGATGACGGAGGCGATGGCGGTGTCGCCGTACTGCTCCTTGTAGTGCTTGAAGGCTTCCTCGGCGGTCTCGTGGATGACGTTCTCCACGATGTCCATCTTCTTGAGGTCGGCCGTGATCTGCTCGCGCTGCTGCTTGGTGACGGCGCCCTTGGCGCACTTGGGCGAGGAGCCGGCGTCCGTCTTGTTGCAGAGGAAGATGGACACGTTGACCTTGTCGTACCAGTAGTCCTTCATCGTGGAGACCTGCTCGCGCATGAGCAGGGCACCGCCGAAGAGGGCCAGCGACAGGGCCACGGAGACGATCACCGCGAAGGTCATCGTCAGGTTGCGCCGGAGACCGACGCCGATCTCGGAGAGCACGAACTGAGCGCGCATGGTGTTCTGGTTCCCCCGCCGTCAGTGCTGGTAGCCGTAGACGCCGCGCGCCTGGTCGCGGACGAGACGGCCCTTCTCCAGCTCGATGACGCGCTTGCGCATCTGGTCGACGATGTTCTGGTCGTGGGTCGCCATGACGACGGTGGTCCCTGTCCTGTTGATGCGGTCGAGCAGCTTCATGATGCCGACGGAGGTCTGCGGGTCGAGGTTGCCGGTCGGCTCGTCGGCGATCAGCAGCATCGGGCGGTTGACGAACGCGCGGGCGATGGCGACGCGCTGCTGCTCACCACCGGACAGCTCGCCCGGCATGCGGTCCTCCTTGCCGCCCAGGCCGACCAGGTCGAGCACCTGGGGCACGGCCTTGCGGATCTCGCCGCGCGGCTTGCCGATGACCTCCTGCGCGAAGGCCACGTTCTGCGCGACGGTCTTGTTCGGCAGCAGGCGGAAGTCCTGGAAGACGGTGCCGAGCTGGCGCCGCATGTGCGGCACCTTCCAGTTGGACAGGCGGGCGAGGTCCTTGCCGAGCACGTGCACCTGCCCGGTGCTGGCGCGCTCCTCCCGCAGGATCAGCCGGAGGAAGGTCGACTTTCCGGAGCCGGACGAACCGACGAGGAAGACGAACTCCCCCTTCTCGATCTCCAGGGAGACTTCCCGGAGCGCGGGGCGGTTCTGCTTCGGATAGGACTTGGAGACGTTGTCGAATCGGATCACGGATGCACCACGGTCGGCCGGGAGTAGGTGTGCGTGACCTTACGCGAACCGGGAAGCCCCGCGCAGTCGCGCTCCTGGCTTGCGCGCTTTATCCTTTTTGGCCGTCCGGGGCGGGCCGGGGCGTTTGCGGCCGGGGCGCGCCGGAACCTCACGGAGCTGGCACAGTGGTAGGGGGAACGTCCGGATCGTGCCGGACGTTGTCCCGGTGTGAGCCCCGTGCGGGAGGAGGAGAGCGTATGACCTACGACCGACTGGTGTGCGCCAACTGCGCGGCCCCGGTCGCCGAGGGTCGCTGCCCCGTCTGCCGGGCCAACCGCGAGCGCCTGGCACCGCAGGGACTGTCCCCCGCGATGGTCCTGACGCTGGTGATCGCCCTGCTGGCGACGCTGGCCCTGCTGGCGGCCGTCCGCACGGTGTAGGCCCGGAGGGCCTGCGACCCGTACACGAGCCGGAACGACGAAAGGGCCGGGGAGGACGAAGCCTCCCCGGCCCTTTCGCGTACCGCTACGGCGTCACTCAGGCGGCAGCGCCGCGCCCGCCCGCGACCAGGCGCGGCAGGAAGCGGAAGCCGATGCCACCGGCGATCATGGTGGCGGCGCCGATGATCAGGAACGAGGTCTCGGCCGCACCGGTCTCGGCGAGCTCCTCCTTGGCCTCACCCTGCTGCACCGGCTGCGAGCCGGCCTGCTGGGTGTCGGTGTTGTTGTTCGAGCCGGTCGAACCGGTGGAGCCGGTCGAGCCGTCCGCGACGCACTCGACGCCGTCGAGCTCGACGGTGCAGGTGCCGGAGCCGCCGTCGGTGGAGGTGCCACCGTCGGTCGACGAACCACCGGTGGTGGAGGAACCGCCGTCGGTGGAGGAACCGCCGGTGGTGGAGGAACCGCCGTCGGTGGAGGAACCACCGGAGGTGGAAGAGCCGCCGCTGGTGGAAGAGCCACCGGTGCTGGAGGAGCCACCGTTGCCGTTGCCACCGTTGCCGTTGCCACCGTTGCCGGCGTCGGCACCGCCGTCAGCGGCACCACCGTCAGCCGCGCCACCGTCGGCCGCGCCACCGTCGGCCGCGCCACCGTCAGCGGCACCGCCGTCAGCGGCACCACCGTCGGCCGCACCGCCATCAGCGGCACCACCGTCAGCCGCACCACCATCGGCCGCACCACCGTCAGCCGCACCGCCGTCAGCGGCGCCACCGTCGGCCGCACCGCCGTCGGCGGCGCCACCGTCGGCCGCTCCACCATCGGCCGCTCGACCATCTGCCGCTCGCGCTTCAGCCGCAGGGCCATCGGAGGCTCGA
>NZ_JBHYKM010000046.1:0-7885 GCF_042741435.1 Streptomyces sp. NPDC058955
GCCGGGGCGCCCCGGCCCCGCCGCCGCACGGACCAGCTGCGCGTGGGGGGGCGCCGCGGCGCGGACGCCGCCTCCCGGGCGGAGCCCGCGGAGTCGAGGGCGCCGCGCAGGTTCGCGGTCTCGTCGTCGAGGCGGCGCAGCCAGTACGCCTGCTCGGCGCCGCGCAGCAGCGGCTCGGCCCGCTCGGCGAGCCGCAGGTAGTGGGCCCGGTGCGCGCCGCGTACGGCCTCCGTCTCGCCGGCCTCGCGCAGCCGCTCCTCGGCGTAGGCGGCCACCGATTCGAGGAGGCGGTAGCGCACGGCGCCGTCCGGGCCGGCGGGCGCGGCGACGACGAGGGAGGCGTCGACGAGCCGGGCCAGGAGGTCGAGGACGTCGGCGGGGTCGGGCTCCCGTCCCGGCACGCCGGCCGACACCTCCTCCGCGGCGTCCAGGGTGCAGCCGTCGGCGTGCACGGCGAGGCGCCGCAGGACGGCCCGCTCGCCCGGGCCGAGGAGGTCCCAGCTCCAGTCGAGGACGGAGCGCAGGGTCCGCTGACGGGCGGGGGCGTCACGGGCGCCCACGGCCAGCAGCCGGAAGCGGTCGTCGAGGCGTGCCGCGACCTCGCGGACGCCGAGGGCACGCACCCGCGTGGCGGCCATCTCCAGGGCGAGCGGGATGCCGTCGAGCCGCCGGCAGATCGCCGCGACGGCGCCGGCCGTGGCGGTGTCCAGGGTGAAGCCGGGCGCGGCGGCGGTGGCCCGGGCGACGAACAGCTCCACCGCGCCGAACCGGCTGGGGTCGTCCGGGTCCAGGGGCTCCCCCGGCTCCGGGCGGGGCAGCGGCGGGACCTCGTGCAGGTGCTCGCCGGTGAGGCCGAGCGGGACCTGGCTGGTGGCGAGGATCCGCAGCGCCGGCGCGGCGGCGAGCAGGCGGGCGGCCAGCGCGGCGACCGGCTCGACGACGTGCTCGCAGTTGTCGAGGACGAGCAGGACGGGGGCGTCGCCGAGGGCCCGGGCGATCCGGTCGACCAGCGGCAGCGGGTCGGTGCCCGGGGCGGGCGGCACGTCGTCGCGGACGCCGGCGGCCCGGCCGACCGCTTCTCGGACCTCGGCGGAGGCGGTGTCCCGGCGCCGCCCGTCCCCGGCGCGGTCGAGGGCGGCGAGCTCCACGAGCCGTACGCCGCCGGGGAACGCGCCCGCCGCGCGGGCGGCCGCCACGAGGGCCAGCCGGGTCTTGCCGACCCCGCCGGAGCCGGTGAGGGTGACCAGCCGGCCGGTGCGGAGCAGGGCCCCGAGCTCCTCGACGGCGGCGTCCCGGCCGATGAGGCCGGTGAGCGCGGCGGGCACGGCAGGGCCGGAGGCGGGCGCGGGGGCACGGACGGGTGCGGGGGCGGGGGACGCTGCCCGGGGCGGGCCGCTGGTGGGGGTGCCGGCCGGCGCGGTGGTCAGGTCGGCGGACTGGGTGAGGATCGCCCGGTGCAGGGCGGCGAGTTCGGGGCCGGGGTCCACGCCCAGCTCCTCCGCGAGCCGGGTCCGCACCTCCTCGTAACCGGTCAGCGCCTCGCTCTGGCGGCCGGAGAGGTACAGGGCGCGGAGGTGGGCGGCGCGCAGCCGCTCCCGGAGCGGGTGGAGCGCGACCGGGCCGCCGAGCTCGTCGGCGACCTCGACGTGCAGGCCGAGGGCGAGGCGCGTCTCGGCGCGCTCCTCCAGGACAGAGAGCCGCTGCTCCTCCAGGCGGGCCGCGGCGACGCGCGCGAACTCCTCGTCGGCGAAGTCCGCGAGCGCGGGGCCGCGCCACTCCGCGAGCGCCTCACCGAGGAGCGCGGCACGGACGGCGGGGTCGACGGCGGCCCTGGCCCGCTCGGCGAGGTCACGGAAGCGGTCGGCGTCCACACTGCCGGGCGGCGCTTCGAGGACGTAGCCGGGCGGGCGGGAGACGAGCAGCCGGCGGGCGCCGGGCTCGGCGTCCTCCAAAGCCCTGCGCAGCCGCCACACCTTGTTCTGCAGCACACCGGCGGGCCGGGCCGGCGGGTCGTGCGGCCACACCTCGTCGACCAGGCGGTCGGCGGGCACGACCTCCCCACGGTGCGTCAGGAGGCAGGCGAGCAGGGCGCGGACCTTGGCCTCGGGGACCGTGACCCCGGCCCCGTCCTCCGTCCACACGGCCAGCGGCCCCAGCACTCCGAAACGCATGCCGATCACCCTAGATCACGCCGCCGACAGCGCGCCGGGAGAGAACCGAGAGGGGCCCGAGAGCGCCTCCCGGCAGGGTCGTCCCCGACGTCACCGAGACCACATTCCATCGACACATCAGGAGGGGACGACCATGTCCGTCATCTCACCGGTGGGCGCCCGGCCGCTCGCGGGGCGCCGGGAGCGGGCGGGGCTCGCCGTGCTGGCGCTGCCCACGCTGCTCATCTCGCTCGACCAGAGCGTGCTGTTCCTGGCGCTTCCGCACCTCGTGGAGTCGCTGCGGCCGACCGGCACCCAGTCCCTGTGGATCATGGACGCGTACGGGTTCCTCATCGCCGGCTTCCTCATCACGATGGGCGCGCTCGGCAACCGGATCGGACGGCGCAGGCTGCTGCTCGTGGGGGCCGTGGCGGTCGCGTCGACCTCGCTGCTCGCCGCGTACGCGACCAGCGCGGAGATGCTGATCGCGGCCCGGGCGCTGCTCGGCGTCGCGGCGGCCACGCTCATGCCCTCGACGCTGTCGCTGATCAACAGCATGTTCCACGACCCCGGGCAGCGCGGCCGGGCGATCGCGGTGTGGGCGGGCTGCTTCATGGCGGGCACGGCGCTCGGGCCGGTCGTCGGCGGGCTGCTCCTCGAACGCTTCTGGTGGGGCTCGGTCTTCCTCCTCGGCGTGCCGGTGATGCTGGTGCTGCTCGTCGCCGGGCCCCGGCTGCTCCCGGAGTACAAGGAGCCGGGCGGCGGGCGGCTGGACCTGGTGAGCGTCGTGCTGTCCCTCGCGGCGGTGCTGCCGGTGATCCACGGTCTGAAGGAGCTGGCCCGGCACGGCTGGGCGGTGGTGCCGCTGCTGACGCTGGTGGGCGGCGTGGCCGTCGGCGCGGTCTTCGTGGCGCGGCAGCGGCGGATCGAGCACCCGCTGCTCGACCTGGGGCTGCTGCGGGGCCGGGGGTTCGCGGCGGCGCTGGCCGTCCTGCTGGTCTCGATGATCGCCACCGCGGGCAGCTATCTGTTCATCACCGGATACCTCCAGCTGGTCGCCGGCCTGTCGCCGATGGAGGCCGGCCTGTGGATGGTGCCGTCGGCGGTCGCGTCGATCGTGGCGGCGCAGCTGGCGCCGACGCTGGCCCGGCGCTTCCCGGTGCACCTGGTGGTCGCGGGCGGGCTGCTGGTGGCGGCGCTGGGCTACGGGCTGCTGGTCCTGGTGGGGCCGGCGGGCGGGATGCCGCTGCTGGTCGCCGGTTTCGTGGCGGCGTTCTTCGGCGGCGGGCCGATCGGGGCGCTGGGCACCGCCCTGGTGGTGGGGTCGGCGCCGCCGGAGCGGGCCGGTTCGGCGGCGGCGCTCTCCTCGGTGTGCGGCGACCTCGGCGCGGCGCTGGGCGTGGCGCTCCTCGGCAGTCTCGGCACGGCCGTCTACCAGGGCACGGTGACGGTCCCCGAGGGAGTGTCGCCGCAGCTGGCGGAGGCGGTCCGGAACGGCGCGGACTCGGCGCTGGTGGCCGCACAGTCCCTCCCGGCGGGTACGGCGGAGACGGCCGGCCGGGTGCTCGACGCGGCCCGCGAGGCGTACACGAACGGGCTGAACGCGGCCGGCGCGGTCTGCGCGGTGATCGCCGTGGCGTCGGCGGCCATCGCGCTCACGACCCTGCGCAAGGCGTCCGACTGAGGACCGGGCGGGCCCGTCGCGGCCGCGGCCGGCCTCGTGGGCAACCATGGCCCGGCGACAGCGGTCTGATCATCTGTCGAGGTCGCCGCCGGGACGTGGCCTGCGACGGAATCCCACACCCCGGACCCTGCCGCGCGGAGGACCAGCATGAACGACGTCACCACCCCCCGGCCCTCCCCCGAGGCCCTGTCCGCACTGCTGGACGCCGACCGGACGCGGGCGCTCCGGGCGATCACGCCGCCGTGGCCGCCGTTCCTGCTGTCGGTGGTCTGCGCGGCCGCGGTGTGGGCGCCGGACGCGGGTCTCGCGCGGACGGTGGCGGTGCTGTCCATCGTGGCGCCGGGGGTGTGGATCCTGCTGCGGAACGGGGCGCTGACCCGGGAGGCGACCGTCTACGCGCCGGACGACCCGGAGGAGGAGGGCCCCGCGGATCCGGCCCTGGCCGCGCGGGTGGCCGCGCGGATGCTGGTGGTCACGAACGTCGTCGTCTCGGCCGCGCTCGGGGCGGCGGTGCTGTTCGCGCCGCTGACCTGGCTGCGCGTCCTGCTCCCGCTGTTCTGCCTGTGGGGTGTCGTCGACCTGTTCCTCCAGGCCCGGGCCCGCCGCCGGGCCCTCGCGGTGATCGCCCGGAGCGAGGGCGAGCCCTGGTACCCGGCGTACCGCGACCGGATCGAGGCGCGCCGGGCCGTCCTGAGCTGACGGCCCGGCTGCCGCACAGGCGCAGGCCCGCACCAGCCCGGGAGCGGGCCGCACCGGCACACGCCCGGGAGCGGGCCGACACAGGCCCGGGCCGGACCGGTCCAGGGCGCCGGCCGGGTGCCGTCACCAGTTCCTGGTGGCGATCAGGTCCTCCGGGTCCGCGTCGGCGAAGCCGTACGCCGCCGCGACGAACCGGAAGTCTCCGCCTATCTCCTCGCGCGCCACGGTCTCGATCTCGCTCCCGGCCGCCTCGAACTCCGCCTCCAGGCGGTTGAACTCGTCCGTCGCCGCCCGCGTCAGCCCGTACAGCGCCGCCAGGTCGGCGGGGCGCTCGGACTCGATCCGCTCGCAGAGCCGGAGCAGGATCTCCCGGCCCTTGTCCACGACGTGGTCGGGGAAGTACCCGTCCTCGTACAGGCCGCGCAGGAACGCGTGCTCCGCCACCCTCTCGTTCGCGATCGTCATGCGGGTCCCCTCCCGTGCGTGCTCTCTCCTCCCGATCATGCACCGGGGCACCGACAACGCCGCTCAGCCGTGCACGTACGGCGTGGTGGTGGTGAGCGGCACGAAGCCGAGGCGCTGCAGGATGGGGCGGCTGGTGGGGGCCGCGTCGACCTGGACGTACCGGTGGCCGTGGGCGGCGGCGACGCGGGCGCGGTGCGCGACGAGGGCGCGGTAGAGGCCCCGGCCGCGCCACTCCTGGACGGTGCCGCCGCCCCAGAGCCCGGCGAAGTCGGTGCCCGGGTACAGCTCCAGGCGGGCCGCGCTGACGGGGACGCCGTCGGCGAGGGCGAGGACGGCGGGGACGGTGCCGGGGTCGGCGGCCAGCCGGTCGAGGAGGCGGCGGCCGAGGTCGGAGCTGTCGGTGCCGAAGGCCCGCTCGTGGACCTCGACGACCTGCCGGACCCCCTCCGCGTCGGTGACCTCGCGGAGTTCGACGCCGTCCGGCAGCGCCACCGGACCGCCCTGGGCGCTGGCCTCGGCGACCAGCAGGGTCTCCGGCTCCTCGGCGGTGAAGCCGGCCGCGACGAGCCGCGCGCCGAGGTCGGCGGGGCCGTCGTGGCCGTACAGCTTCCATTCGAAGGGGACGCCCTCGGCGCGGTAGTGGGCGAGCTGGGCGGCGATGGCCGCGTCGGCGGTGTCGTCGTCGAGGCCGGACCAGAGGACGCCGTTCCAGGCGTGGGCGGGGCCGGTCTGGCGGACGACGGCGCCGGCGCGTTCGACGCGGCAGCCGGGTCCGTCGGGGCGCGCCGCCTGGCGCAGCTGCCGGTCGTACAGGTCGAGGAGGTGGGGTGCGTTGTTCATCCCCGCCATTGAAGATCGGCCCCGGGGCGCGGGCAACGCCTTTTCGCCCCGCGCCCCTCGGCCCTCGCCCTTCGCCCCTCGCCCTTCACCCCTCGGCCCGCCTTGGCCAGGGGCGGGCCGCCCGTCAGGTGCCGGCGTCGTGCCGGAGCGGGGTGATCTGGTCGATGTCGTACCGCACGCGGAGCCGTGCGATGGCGGCGTGGTCGACCTCCCCGCCGTCCCCCGCCTCCGCGAGGATCTCCATCAGCTCCTCGAAGTACCGCTCGTGGTCGGGCGGCGGCGACGCCTGGAAGAGCATCCGGGCGGGGGCGCCGGTGGGGTTGGCGAAGGCGTGCGGGCAGCCGGGCGGCACCAGGATCAGGGTGCCGGGGGTCGCCCGGACCGCCCGCTGTCCGGAGGCGGACTCCCACTCCCGCCAGCTGTCGCGGGTGCGGACGAGCGGTTCGAAGGCGAGGACGTCGAGTTCGCCGTCGAGGAGGTAGAACAGTTCCTCGCTGTGTCCGTGGGCGTGGGCGCCGACGTCGAAGCCGGGCGGGACGACGACCTCGAAGGTGGAGGCCGTACGGGAGTGTTCGCCGGTCACCTTGAAGGTGACGTGCTGCGCCGCGGTCGTCAGGGTGCGGCCCTGGCCGGGCGGGACGACGAGCCCGCCGGCGGCGCCGATGGCGGTGGCTGTCACGGGGTGCCTCCTCGTGTCGTGGGGGCGCCCGTCACCAGGTCACGGGAAGGGTCTCGGGCCCCCTGATGAGGGCGCCACGCTGCCAGCGGACGGCGTCCTCGGGGACGGCGAGCCGCAGCTCCGGGAAGCGCGTCCACAGGGAGGAGAGGAGGATCTCGGACTCGATGCGGGCGAGCGCGGAACCGGGGCAGTAGTGCGGTCCGTGGCCGAAGGCGACGTGCGGGTTGTAGGCGCGGTCGAAGTCGAGCCGCTCGGGCTCGGGGAAGACGTCCGGGTCGCGGTTGGCGGTCAGGTACGAGACGTAGACGGGGTCGCCGGCCGGGATGCGGACCCCGCCGACCTCGACGTCCTCGGTCGCGATCCGGGAGAGGCCGACGGCGTTGCGGTGCGGGATGTACCGCAGCAGCTCGTCGACGGCCTGCGGGATCAGCTCGGGTTCGGCGCGCAGCCTGGCGAGGTGTTCGGGGTGGGTGAGCAGCGCGTAGACCATGTTGGCGCTGTTGTTGCGGACGGCGTGGGCGCCGCCGATCTGGATGAGGACGGCGAGTCCGACGGCCTCGTGCTCGGTGAGCGTCCCGTCGTCGACGGCGTCGGCGAGGACGGCGGCGAGCTGGTCGCCGTCGGTGTCGTGGCGGCGGCCGATGAGCTCGGTGAAGTAGGCGCCCATCTCGGCCTTGGCCCGCTCGCTGGCCTCGCGGCCCGCGCCGGCGGAGATGATGGTGTCGGACCAGTGGGCCATGAGCGGCCGGTCGGCCTCGGGAACGCCCATCAGTTCGCTGACCATGGCCAGCGGGAAGGGCCGGTTGACCGACTCCATGAGGTCGGCGGGCGCGCCCTGCTCCGCCATCCGGTCGAGGAGTCCGTCCATGACGTCCTGCGCGTGGTCGCGCAGCGAGCGCAGGGCGCGGGCGCTGAAGGCGCGGGCGACGACGCGGCGCATCCGGGTGTGGTCCGGGGGGTCGGCGAAGCCGACGGCGCCCTCCATCGGGATGAAGTGGGGGGCGAGCCGGGTGATGGAGCGGCCCCAGACGGCCTGGCGGCTGAAGCGGGGGTCCACGGAGACGAACTTGACGTCCTCGTAGCGGGTGACGAGCCAGGCGTGGCCCTCGCCGTGCGGGAGCCGGACGCGGGTGACCGGGTCCTCGTGGAGGAGTCTGGCGAGCGTCGGGTCGAAGTCGAGGCCGGTGAGGTCGGGCACGGCCCAGAAGTGGATCTCGGGGGTGTCGGCGGTTCCGGGGGCGGTGGTGGTCACAGCGTCACCCCCGCGGGGGCGGTGGGGTGCGGGACAGGCATGACGTTCGCTTTCGTGCGGGCGCGGGGGGGGGGGCCGCGCGGGGTTGCCCGGGGGGGGGCGGGCGCGCGGGCGGG
>NZ_JBHYKM010000046.1:7893-56564 GCF_042741435.1 Streptomyces sp. NPDC058955
CGGGGGGGGCGCCCCCCGCCCCCCCCCGGGGGGGGGGGGGGGGGCGCGCCCGGGGGGGGGGGGGGCGGGGGGGGGGGGGCGGGGGGCGCCCCCCCCCCCCCGGTGCCGGGCGGCGGGGTGTACGGGGCCGCGGGGGCCCCGGACGGTCGGACGGGTCCCCCGGACCGGCCGCCGGTATGCGTGCGCCGCCGGGAACCCACTCCATGGTGTGACGGCGGCACACCCACCCGCCGGGGTCCGGCCGGCCGGAAAAGGTGGCGCCGGGCCCTTGCCAAGACCCCGTCCGGGAACGTTTTACTGGCCCCCACACGTATCTACCGAATGATCGGTCGTCCGTTTTCCGGAGCCGGCGGCCGGGCGAGTGGCGAGGAGTGGCGGCGCATGAAGGAACTGCTGGACGGCGGCGAACGGCTCGGGCGCGAGGAGCTGGCGGCGCTCCAGCTGGAGCGGCTGCGGAGCACGCTGCGGCACGCGTACGCGCACGTGGAGTTCCACCGGCGCGCCTTCGACGCGGCCGGGGTGCACCCGGACGACTGCCGCTCCCTCGCCGACCTGGCCCGCTTCCCCTTCACCACCAAGGCGGACCTGCGCGACCACTACCCGTTCGGGATGTTCGCCGTCGACCGGTCGCGGATCCGCCGCGTCCACGCCTCCAGCGGCACCACCGGACTGCCGACCGTCGTCGGCTACACGGAGGGCGACCTGGAGGTGTGGGCCGACGTGGTGGCCCGCTCGCTGCGCGCGGCCGGCGCCCGGCCCGGCGACCGGGTGCACGTGGCGTACGGCTACGGCCTGTTCACCGGCGGACTCGGGGCGCACTACGGCGCCGAGCGGCTCGGCTGCACGGTGATCCCGGCCTCCGGCGGGATGACCGCCCGTCAGGTGCGCCTGATCCAGGACTTCGAGCCCGAAATCATCATGGTGACGCCCAGTTACATGCTCACGCTGCTCGACGAGTTCGAGCGGCAGGGCGTGGACCCGCGCTCGACCTCGCTCAAGGTGGGCGTCTTCGGCGCGGAGCCGTGGACGGAGGCGATGCGCGCGGAGATCGAGGAGCGGTTCGCGATCGACGCGGTCGACATCTACGGCCTGTCGGAGGTGATGGGGCCCGGAGTGGCGCAGGAGTGCGTGGAGACCAAGGACGGGCTGCACATCTGGGAGGACCACTTCTATCCGGAGATCGTCGACCCGATCACGGGCGAGGTGCTGCCGGACGGCGAGGAGGGCGAGCTGGTCTTCACCTCGCTGACCAAGGAGGCCATGCCGGTGGTCCGCTACCGCACCCGGGACCTGACGCGGCTGCTCCCCGGCACCGCGCGGCCCGCGTTCCGGCGGATGGAGAAGGTCACGGGCCGCAGCGACGACATGATCATCCTGCGCGGGGTGAATCTCTTCCCCACCCAGATCGAGGAGATCGTGCTGCGGACGCCGGCGGTGGCCCCGCACTTCCAGCTGCGACTGACCCGGGAGGGCCGGCTCGACGCGCTGACGGTCCGGGCGGAGGCGCGGGCCGACGCCACGCCCGGGGACCGCGCGGAGGCGGCGCGGGCGATCGAGCGGGCGGTCAAGGACGGCATCGGCGTCTCGGTCGCGGTCGAGGTGGTGGACCCGGAGACGCTGGAGCGGTCGGTGGGCAAGATCAAGCGGATCGTGGACCTGCGCGAGGAGTAGCGGGGCCTGCCGGACCCGGCCGGCGGAGTACCCACTTTTTTGTGGGTACTTGTCGCCGTCCGCGGCCCGGGAGAGGGTGAGGACGTCGACAGGGACGGCGCCTCACGGATCCGAAGGGAGTGAGTCAGGAGGCGACGGCACGCGCCTCGGCCAGCCGGTCGAGGTGGTCGTGGCCCCAGTCGGAGAGCGGGGCGAGCACGAGCGAGAGCGCGAGACCCCGCTCGGTCAGCGAGTAGACGGTCTTGGGCGGCATCACGTCGTGCGTCTCGCGGTGCACGAGTCCGTCCGCCTCCATCTCGCGCAGGGTCTGGGTCAGCACCTTCTCGCTGATCCCCGGCGCCTTCCGGCGCAGTTCGCCGGGGCGGTGCGGCCCCGATTCGAGCAACCACAGCAGCGTGGTCTTCCACTTGCCGTCGATCACCGAGATCGCGGCGGCCACGCCGCAGATCTCGCCCTCGTCGAGGCGGATGCGCGCCATCGTCGTCCCTTCCCCGTCCGTGTGCGGCCGGTCCGCCGCATCTCCATACCCACCCTAATCCGCATTCTCTGCACAGGAGTTCAGGCATGTCCGTCAACCCGGAGTCCACCCCGTCCCAGCCCGCCGTCACCGTGCTCGGGCTCGGCCCGATGGGCCGCGCGCTGGCCGGCGCGTTCCTCGCCGCCGGGGTCCGCACCACGGTGTGGAACCGTACGCCCGGCCGGGAGGGCGACCTCACCGAGCGGGGCGCCGTCACGGCGGCGAGCGCCGCCGAGGCGGTCGCGGCGAGCCCGCTGACCGTGATCTGCATGGTCAACTACGACGCCACCGACGCGGTGCTGCGTCAGGACGCGGTCCAGACCGCGCTCAAGGGCCGTACGCTCGTCAACCTCTCCGCCGACACCCCCGGGCGGGCCCGGGACACCGGCGGCTGGGCCGGGGAGCACGGCATCCACTACCTCGACGGCGCCATCATGACGCCGGCCGGCACGATCGGCACGCCGCACGCGGTGTTCCTGTTCAGCGGCCCGTCGGAGACGTACGAGGAGCACCGGGCGGTGCTCGACGGGCTCGGCGGCACCCACACCCACCTCGGCGAGGAGGTCTCCCGGGCGGCGGCCTTCGACATCGCGCTGCTCGACATCTTCTGGACGTCGATGGCCGGCTACGTGCACGCGCTGGCGCTCGCGGACGCGGAGGGCATCACCCCGCGTGAACTCGCGCCGTTCGCGGCCGGGATCGCGCAGATCCTGCCGCCGCTGTTCGACGAGTTCGCCGGGGACGTCGAGGACGGCACCTACTCCGGGGCGATCAACCCGCTGACGTCGGGGGTGTCGACGATGGCGCACGTCGTGCACGCCGCGGAGGAGCACGCCATCGACTCGGGCGTGATGCGCGCCGTGGAGGGCCTGGCCCGCCGCACCGTGGCGCTCGGCCACGGCGCGGACGGGTTCTCCCGGATCGCCGAGGTGCTGCGCCGGCGCTGAGCGGGTCAGGCGTCGGCGTACCGGTCCCGCAACTCCCGCTTGAGGATCTTGCCGCTGGCGTTGCGGGGCAGGGCGTCGGCGAAGACGATCCGCTTCGGGGCCTTGAAGGACGACAGGGTCTGCCGGGCGTGGGCAAGGAGTTCGTCCTCGGTGACCTCGCCGCGCGGGACGACGACGGCGGTGACCGCCTCGATCCAGCGGTCGTCGGGCAGGCCGATCACGGCCGTCTCGGCGACCGCCGGGTGGGTGTAGAGGGCGTCCTCGACCTGGCGGGAGGCGACGAGCACGCCGCCGGAGTTGATGACGTCCTTCACCCGGTCGACGATCGTCAGGTATCCGTCGGGGTCGCGGACGGCCAGGTCGCCGGAGCGGAACCAGCCGTCGCGGAAGGCGGCCGCGGTCTCCTCGGGCTTGGCCCAGTACCCCTCGCAGAGCTGCGGGGACCGGTAGACGATCTCGCCGAGGGTGCCGTCGGGGACGTCCTTGCCGTCCTCGTCGACGACCCGGGCCTCGACGTGCCGGACGGGCCGGCCGCAGGAGTCCATGCGGCCCTCGTGCTCGGCGGGGCCGAGGACGGTGGCGAGCGGGCCGATCTCGGACTGGCCGAAGCAGTTGTAGAAGGCGAGGCCGGGCAGGTGGGCGCGCAGCCGCTCCAGGACGGGCACCGGCATGATCGAGGCCCCGTAGTACGCCTTGCGCAGCGCGGACAGGTCCCGCTCCGCGAAGCCGGGGTGGTTGGCGAGGGCGATCCACACGGTCGGCGGCGCGAAGAGACTGTCCGCGCGCCCCTGCTCGACCAGCCCGAACAGGGCCTCCGGGTCGGGCGCTTCGAGGAGGGTGCTCTCCGCGCCGACCGCCAGGTACGGCAGCAGGAAGACGTGCGTCTGGGCCGAGTGGTACAGCGGCAGGGCGTGCACCGGCCGGTCGTCCTCGGCGAGGTCGAGCGCCTCGATCGCGCTCGCGTACTCGTGGACGAGCGCCCGGTGGGTCATCATCGCGCCCTTGGGCAGGGCGGTGGTGCCGGAGGTGTAGAGCAGCTGCACGAGATCGCGGGGATCGCTGTCGGAGTCGTACGGCTCCGAGTCGGCGAGCGCGTCGAGGAGCGAGCCCGGTGCGTCCCGCAGGGCCCGGACCCGTACGCCGGCGGGGATCCGGTCGGCGAGGCCGGGGTCGGTGAGGACGAGGGAACTCCCGGACTGGTCCAGGAGATAGGCGAGGTCGTCGCCGGTCAGGTGGTGGTTCACAGGGACGTGGACGAGGCCCGCGCGGGCGCAGGCCAGGAAGGCGATCAGATACGCGTCGGAGTTGTGCCCGTAGGTGGCGACCCGGGCGCCCGGCACGAGTCCCGGCTCGCGGCGCAGCACGGCCGCGGCGGTGGAGACGGCGGCGTCCAGCTCGGCGTAGGTCCAGGCGCGGTCCGCGTACCGCAGGGCGGTCCGGGCGGGGACGCGCTCGGCGCTCGCGCGCAGCACGCCGTCGACGGTGCGGGTGAGGAGTCCTCGTTCCATGGCTGGATCCTCGGCGCGCCGGTGCGGCGGGTCAAGTACCGGGACCGGACGGCGAGCTGGCCGCATCCCGCCCCGCCTCGGATACCGAACGGCATGTTGACAGAGCGGTCGCGTGCTGAGTGGATGTCCCAACCGGCTCCGCCCGCAGTCCCGTTGGGAGGCACCTTGCACATCCGCACCCTCATCCCCCGCCGTTCCCGGGGACGTCTGGCGCTGGTGGGCGCCGCGCTCGCCGCCCTCACCGCGGGCCTGCTGCCCGGCGCGGCGTCGGCCGACCCGGGCGACCGGGGCCGGGAGCACCGGCCGTCCGACCGGGACCTGAGCGCCGTCATCCGGTACACCGAGTACGGCGTGCCGCACATCCTCGCCGGGAGCTACGCGGATCTGGGCTTCGGCACGGGCTGGGCGCAGGCCGCGGACCAGGTGTGCGTGCTCGCCGACGGCTTCGTGACCGTGAACGGCGAGCGCTCGCGCCACTTCGGGGCCGCCGGCGCCCCGGACGGCTCGCTCTCCTCCGCGACCTCGAACCTCTCCAGCGACCTGTACTTCCGGGGCGTCAAGGAGGCGGGGACGGTCGAGGCGCTGCTGCGCACCCCGGCGCCGGCCGGGCCGAGCGGCGACCTGAAGGAGCTGATGCGGGGCTGGGCCGCCGGATACAACGCCTGGCTGCGGAAGAACCGGATCACCGACCCGACCTGCGCGGGCGCCGGCTGGGTCCGGCCGGTGACGGCGCTGGACGTCGCCCGGCGCGGCTTCGCCGTGTCGGTGCTCGGCGGGCAGGGCCGGGCGGTCGACGGCATCACGGCGGCCCGCCCGCCGGCCGCCGCGTCCCCGGCGAGGGCGGCGGACGGTCCGTCCCCGGAGGCCCTCGCCGAGGCGGCCCGCGCGCTGTTCGCGCCGGAGAACGCCACCATGGGCTCCAACGCCGTCGCCTTCTCGGGCGCGACGACGGCGAACGGGCGGGGGCTGCTGCTCGGCAACCCGCACTACCCGTGGCAGGGCGGCCGCCGGTTCTGGCAGTCGCAGCAGACCATCCCCGGCGAGCTGAACGTCTCCGGCGCCTCGCTGCTCGGCACCACCGTCGTCGGCATCGGCTTCAACGACAAGGTCGCCTGGAGCCACACGGTCGCCACCGGGGTGCCGCTCAACCTGCACCAGCTGACCCTGGTGCCGGGCGACCCGACCGCGTACCTGGTGGACGGGAAGCCGGAGCGGATGACGGCCCGCGAGGTCACGGTGGCGGACCGGGACGGCACCCCGGTGAACCGGACCCAGTGGTGGACGCGGTACGGCCCGGTCACCGGCGGGCTCGGCGCGGGCCTGCCGCTGCCGTGGACGACGACCACCGCCTACGCCCTGAACGACCCCAACGCGGCCAACCTGCGCGGCTCCGACACGGCGCTCGGCCTCGCCAAGGCCCGCTCCACCCGGGACGTCGCCGAGGCGCTGCGCCGCACCCAGGGCCTGCCATGGGTGAACACGATCGCCGCGGACTCGGCCGGCCACACCTTCTTCGGCCAGTCGCAGGTGCTGCCCCGGATCACCGACGAGCTGGCGGAGCGCTGCTCCACCCCGCTCGGCCGGGTCGTCTACCCGGCCTCGGGCGTCGCCGTCCTCGACGGCTCGCGGACGGAGTGCGCGCTCGGCTCGGACCCGGACGCGGTGCAGCCGGGGACCTTCGGCCCGGCGCGGATGCCGGTCCTCACGGACGCGCCGTACGCGGCGAACTCCAACGACAGCGCCTGGCTGGCCAACGCGGACCGGCCGCTGAGCGGGTACGAGCGGGTCTTCGGGACCGTCGGGACGCAGCGCTCGATGCGGACCCGGGGCGGGATCGAGGACGTGTCGGCGATGGCCGCGCGCGGCGGGCTGACGGTCGCGGACCTCCAGCGGCAGCAGTTCGCCAACCGGGTGCCGGCCGCCGGGCTCGCCGCGGCGGACCTGGTCGCGGCCTGCCCGGCGGTGCTGCCGGCGGAGCCCGAGGCGTGCCGGGTGCTCGGCGCGTGGGACGGCACGATGGACTCGGACAGCAGGGGCGCGCTGCTCTTCGACCGGTTCTGGCGGAAGTTCACCGCCTCGGTGCCGGCGGCGCAGCAGTGGAAGGTGCCGTTCTCGGCGGCCGACCCGGTCCGGACACCGCGCGGTCTGGACACCGGCTCGGCCGGCTTCGCGAAGGCGCTGGCGGACGCGGTGGCGGAGCTGCGGGCGGCGGGGATCGCGCTGGACGCGCCGCTGCGGGACCACCAGTTCGTGGTGCGGGGCGGGGAGCGGATCCCGGTGAGCGGGGGGACGGAGTCGCTGGGCGTCTGGAACAAGACGGAGCCGGTATGGAACGCGGCGGGCGGCGGCTACGTCGAGGTCGCGCACGGCACGAGCCATGTGCAGGCGGTCGGCTGGGACGGCGGGCGCTGCCCGGTGGCCCGCACCCTGCTCACGTACTCCCAGTCCTCGAACCCGGTCTCGCCGCACCACAGCGACCAGACGAAGCTGTACGCGGACGAGCGCTGGGTCACCTCCCGGTTCTGCGAGAGGGACATCCTGCGCTCGCCCGCGCTGCGGGTCGTGGTCGTCAGGGGCTGAACGAGAGGAAGACGAAGGCGGCGAAGATCGCGAGATGGACGCCGCCCTGGAGGAGCGTGGCCCGTCCGGGCACCACGGTCAGGGCGCTCACCACGCCGGTGAGGGCGAGCAGGACCATGTGGAGGGGGCCCAGGCCGAGCACCAGGGGCCCGGACAGCCAGATGGAGGCGAGCGCGATCGACGGGATGGTCAGGCCGATGCTGGCGATCGCGGAGCCGTAGGCGAGGTTGAGGCTGGTCTGCACCCGGTTGCGGCGGGCGGCGCGCACGGCGGCGAGCGTCTCGGGCAGCAGGACCATCAGTGCGATGACGACACCGACGACGGCCTTGGGCAGGCCGGCGGACTGGACGCCGTCCTCGATGGTCGGCGAGATCACCTTGGCGTTGCCGACGACGGCGACGAGGGCGACGACCAGCAGGCCGAGGCTGGCGAGGGTGGCGGCCTTGGTCGGCGGGTCGGCGTGGTCGTCCTCCGTGCACTCCTGGCCCTCGGGGGTGACGGGGAGGAAGTAGTCGCGGTGGCGGACGGTCTGGACGGCGACGAAGACGCCGTACAGGGCGAGGGAGGCGACGGCGGCGAAGGCGAGCTGGGCGCCGGAGAACTCGGGTCCGGGCTGGCTGGTGGTGAAGGTGGGCAGCACCAGGGTCATGGTGGCGAGGGTGCAGACGGTGGCGAGCGCGCCGCCGGAGCCCTCGGCGTTGAAGACGGCGACCCGGTTGCGGAGCGCGGCGACCAGGAGCGCGAGGCCGACGATGCCGTTGCAGGTGATCATGACGGCGGCGAAGACGGTGTCCCGCGCGTAGGTCGCGGTCTTCTCGCCGCCTCCCGCCATGAGGCTGACGATCAGTCCGACCTCGATGACGGTGACGGCGACGGCGAGGACGAGCGAGCCGAAGGGCTCGCCGACCCGGTGGGCGATGACCTCGGCGTGGTGGACGGCGGCGAGGACGGCGGCGGCGAGGCAGAGCGCGACGGCCGCCACGGCGAGGGCCGGCAGGTCGCGCCCCCAGGCGAGCACCAGCGCAAGCAGGGCCACCACCGGCCCCCACGTGGTCCACTCCCGGGTCAGCGCCTTGGTGCTCGAACTCATCCGTCCTCTTCCTGCTCGTGGGCCGGGCTCCCGCCGCCGGGGAGCCGGCCCGTTTCCGTCATTGTTCTGCGTCGGCCAGACCGTGCTCGTACGCCGCGAGGGTGTCGATGAACATCCGCCGTTCGGCCGGTCCCAGCGGGGCGAGGGCCGCCCGCCAGGCGCCGGCGCTGCGGCCGAGCCAGCCGTCGATGGCGCTCCTGCGCGCCTCCGCGATCGACACGATCTTGCGTCTGCGGTCGGCGGGGTCCTCGTGCCGCTCCAGGACCCCCTTCTTCGCGAGGTCCCCCACCATCAGGCTGACGGTGGTGGGCGCGACCCCCAGCCGCGCGGCCAGTTCGTTGACGCTCTGGGGGCCGTCGAAGAGGAGGTAGGCGAGCAGGGAGAGGTGACGGGGCGCCAGCGTCAGCGACGCCAGCTCCTCCGGCACCTTGATGCGCTTGACCCGCCCCACCATGCGGGGCATGAGCAGCAGCAGCGTTCGGACGGCGTCGTCGAGGTCCGGTCCGGCCGCGCCACTCCCCTCGCGCTCGGTTGACACCCTGAACCCTCCGATTTAGCTTTGCTTTCAAAGCAAATAGATCTGGCGTGATCGATGCTACCGGAGGGCACAGCCATGTCCGCGTTCAACCGACAGGTCATCGAGGAGTTCCGGGGCAACGGCGGCCGGGTGGGCGGCGTGTTCGAGGGGGCGGACCTCCTCCTGCTGACCACCCGGGGCGCCCGCAGCGGACGGCACCACACGACCCCCGTGGTGTACGTACGGGACGGGGCGCGGCTGCTGGTGTTCGCGTCCAACGGCGGCGCGGACCGCCACCCCGCCTGGTACCACAACGTGCGCGCCACGCCGCGCGTGTCGGTCGAGATCGGCACGCCGGAAGGGACGCTCGACCGCTTCGAGGCGGAGGCGGTGCCGGCCGCGGACGCCGAACGCGACCGGCTCTACGCCGAACAGGCCCGCCGGGACCCTGCGTTCGCCGCCTACCAGGCGGGCACCGGGCGGACGATCCCGGTCGTCGTCCTGCGCCGGGTCTCCGGGCTCACGGACCCCGCCCGGCGGGCCGCGATCGCCGCGCACCTGGTGAGGGTGCACGAGGAGCTGCGGGCCGAACTGGCGGCGCTGCGGAGCGACCCGGCCGCGCCCGGGCGACGCCTGCCCGACGGGCTCGCCCGCCACTGCCTCGCCTTCTGCGGGGCCCTGCGCACCCATCACACGAGCGAGGACGGCGTCTTCGACCTCCTCCAGGAACAGTTCCCCGAACTCGGCGGGGCCCTGGACCGGATGCGGGCGGAGCACCGGAAGGTCGTCGCCGTGCTCACCGAGCTGGAGGCCCTGCTGGCCTCCGGCCGGCCGCCCGAGGTCCTGCGCGCGGAACTCGACCGGCTCGCCGCCGACCTGGAGGAGCACTTCGCCTACGAGGAGGCCCGGTTGCTGCCGGCCCTGACGGGCGGGTCGCCGGGCGCGTGACGGTGGCCGGCTCCCGTCGCGGGGCGGGGCCGCGGGTCAGGTCTCCTCCTGGCCCTCGGCTCCGTCCACCGCCGTGTCCACGTGCATCGCCGCCTCCTCGGCCGGGGCCGTGCCGTCGTCGCGCCCGACGTCCCGGGCGACCGCCCGGTCCATGTGGCCGGGCCGCGCGGCGTACGGGGCCAGCCGGCCCGCCCGGCCGGCCCCGGCCTCCTCGTCGACGGGCTCGCCGGCGCCCTCCGGCAGGTCCCCGATGCCGTCGCCCGTCACGGGCCCCACCTCCGGCTCCTCCCGGCGGAGCCGGTCGTCGAGCGACTCGCCCTCCCGCTGCTCGCGCAGGGTGGTGCCGTGGCCGGTGACGCCCCGGGGGCGTTCGGGCGGGGAGTAGCCGGGGACGCTCATGTCGTCGACGGGGTCGGTCGCGAGCGCGTTGTCCGGATCGAGGGCGCCGGAGGGGCGGTTGCCGACGTCGGAGTGGGTGGGCTGGTAGACGTCGTCGGCGCGGCCTTCGCCGTCGCCGGGCGTGGCCGGCCGGTCGGCGCGGGGCATGGCGGGGCTCCCTTCGTCAGTCGGTCGCCAGCAGGATGGCGTACACGAGGAAGAACAGGGCGACCAGGACGACGACCACCCACAGCGCCACCAGGGGCCCCTTCGTCCAGCCGCGGGTGAGCGGCCGGTACGGCCCGGTCGCCGGGCCCGTGCCGGACTCGGCCTCCGGCGTCTCGCCGGGGCTGACGCCTCCGGCGGCGCCGTCACCGGGGGCGTCGCGGGGGCCGTCCCTGGGGGTCTGCCAGGGGGTGGGGTCGGGGTTGCTCGGGGTGGTGGTCATGGTTTCCGTCTCCCTGGGACGCGGAGGTACGGGGATGGCCGCCCGGGGGCCTCCGTCCCCGGGCGCACCACCGCCGTCGCTCGTCATGTCCCGCGACTTACCGCCACCGGCGCCTCCGAAACGGGTCCCGGGCACCGGTCGCGCTCCGTGCCGTTCCGGCTACGGCCGCCGCGCCTCCGCTCCCCCGGGCGGGTCCTCAGAGCGGGCGCTCGTGCCCCTCCCAGTAGGGGTCGCGCAGCCGCCGCTTGTAGAGCTTGCCGTTGGGGTCGCGGGGCATGACGGCGATGAAGTCGAGGGACTTCGGGCGCTTGAATCCGGCCAGCCGGTCGGCGCAGTGGGCCAGGATCTCCTCGGCGAGGGCCGGCCCGTCCTGGTACCCCTCGGCGGTCTCGACGACCGCCTTCACCTCCTCGCCCCAGTCGGCGTGCGGCACGCCGAAGGCGGCGGCGTCGGCGACGGCGGGGTGGGCCAGGAGCGCGGCCTCGATCTCGGCGGGGTAGATGTTGACGCCGCCGGAGATGATCATGTCGATCTTGCGGTCGCGGAGGAAGAGGTAGCCGTCCTCGTCGAGGTAGCCGAGGTCGCCGACGGTGAAGAAGTCGCCGACGCGGCTCTTCGCCGTCTTGGCCTCGTCCTTGTGGTACTGGAAGCCGCCGGTGTTCATCTTCAGGTAGACCGTGCCGAGTTCGCCGGGCGGCAGCGCGTTTCCGTCGTCGTCGAGGATCGCGAGCTCGCTGATCGGCCACGCCCTGCCGACCGTGCCGGGCCGCTTCAGCCACTCCTCGGCGGTGGCGAACGCGCCGCCGCCCTCGCTGGCCGCGTAGTACTCCTCCACGCACCCGCCCCACCAGGCGATCATCGCCCGCTTGACGTGCTCGGGGCAGGGCGCGGCGCCGTGGATGGCGTGCCGCATCGAGGTCACGTCGTACCGCTCGCGGGTCTCCTCGGGGAGGGCGAGGAGCCGGTGGAACTGGGTGGGGACCATGTGGGTGTGGGTGCAGGCGTACCTGTCGATCAGTCGCAGCATCTCCTCCGGAGCCCACTTGTCCATGAGGACCAGCGGATGCCCGATGTGCAGCGCCGCGGCGGCGAACTGGAGGACGGCCGTGTGGTAGAGCGGCGAACAGACCAGGTGCACGTTGGCGTCGAAGGGCCGGATGCCGAAGATGCCGAGGAAGCCGCCGAGATGGGACTCCTCCGGGAGGCGGCCGGAGAGCGGGCGGCGGATCCCCCGGGGGCGTCCGGTGGTGCCCGAGGTGTAGTTCATGACCCAGCCGAGGGTCCGGTCGGCGGGCGCCGACTCCGGCTGCCCGTCGAGGAGTTCGGCGTACGGGCGGAAGCCGGGCACCGCGCCGACCGCGTACCGCCGGCTCGCCGCGAGGCCTGCCCCGTCGGCGGCCACGGCGGCCGCCTCGGCGAACCGCTCGTGCGCGATCAGCACCTTGGCGCCCGAGTCGGCGACGATCCAGGCGATCTCCGCGCCCACGAAGTGGTGGTTGACCGGGACGAGGTAGAAACCGGCCTGGGTGGCGGCGAGATGGGCGGTGAAGAACTCGACGCCGTTCGGCAGCACGACGGCGAAGGCGTCGCCGCGCTCCAGACCAGCCGCGCGCAGCCCGTGCACCAGCCGGTTGGCGGCGGCGAGCAGCCGGCCGGCCGACCACTCCTCGCCGTCGGGCGCGACCAGCGCCGTGCGGTCCGGGGCGGCGGCGGCCTGGGCCCAGAAGCCGTTCGGGGTCGTGTCGCCCATCACAGGCCCCTTCCGGCGATCCGATGGATCCGGTCGACGGCCTTCTCGAAGCCCCGGGTCAGCTCGTCGACGACCTGCTGGACGCTCCGCTCGGAGTTCATCCGCCCGACGATCTGTCCGACGGGGGTGCCGAGCAGCGGGTCGACCTCGTACTTCTGGATCCGCGACACGGCCTCCGCGACCAGCAGCCCCTGGAGCGGCATGGGCAGCGGGCCGGGTCCGGCCGGGTCCTCCCAGGCGTCGGTCCACTCGGTGCGCAGCTGGCGGGCCGGCTTGCCGGTCAGCGCGCGGGACCGGACGGTGTCGCCGGACCCGGCGGCGAGGAGCTTCGCGGTCAGGGCCCGCGAGTGGAGTTCGGCCTCGGTGGTGGTGAGCCAGATCGAGCCGAGCCACACGCCCTGGGCGCCGAGCGCGAGCCCGGCGGCGATCTGCTCGCCGCTGCCGATGCCGCCGGCGGCGAGCACCGGGAGCGGGGAGACCGCGTCCACGACCTCGGGGGTGAGCACCATGGAGGCGATCTCGCCGGTGTGGCCGCCGGCCTCGTACCCCTGGGCGACGACGATGTCGATGCCGGCCTCGGCGTGGCGGCGGGCGTGCCGGGCGCTGCCGGCGAGCGCGGCGACGAGCACGCCGTGCTCGTGGGCGCGGGCGACGACGTCCGGTGGCGGCGAGCCGAGGGCGTTGGCCAGCAGCTTGATGGGGTAGTCGAAGGCCACGTCGAGCTGACTGCGGGCGACCTCCTCCATCCAGCCGGTGATCCGCCAGCCGGACGCCTCGCCCTCGGCGAGTTCCGGCACGCCGTGCTTGGCGAGGACCGACCGGACGTACTCCCGGTGTCCGGCGGGGATCATGGCCTCGACGTCGGCCTCGGTGACGCCCTCGACCTTCTTGGCGGGCATCACGACGTCGAGCCCGTAGGGCCGTCCGTCGGTGTGTTCCTGCATCCAGTCGAGGTCGCGGGCGAGGTCGTCCGGGGCGGTGTAGCGGACCGCGCCCAGGACGCCGAAGCAGCCGGCCCGGCTGAGGGCGGCGGCGACCGCGGGGAAGGGCGTGAAGCCGAAGATGGCGTGCTCGATCCCCAGTGTGCGACTCAGCTCCGTCTCCATGGGCGGCAGGATGCCGCAGCGGGGCGGTGGAGGGAAGAGGTTTTCTGATGCGTCGTCAGATTCTTTGAGGGCGGGGCGGCGGGGGTTCGGTGCGCGCGGTGAGGGGGCGGATCGGGGAGGGTGGGGGCGTACGGGCCGGAGTCGGGTGTGCGGGTGCGGGCCGGAGTCGGACGGTCGGGTTGGACGTGCGGGTCGGGCGTGCGGGTCGGGTGTACGGGTCGGGTGTGCGTCGGATGTACGGAGGTGGCGGATGGGTGAGGCGGGGCACGGCGGGCCGGGCGGTGGGGTCCTGCGGTGGGGGACGCCGGAGGAGGCCGGGCTGCTGGGGCGGGAACTGGAGGGGATGGTCGAGGACGTACGCGGCTTCCTCGGGCCCTCGCCGGTGCGGCCGTGGTGCGCGGGGGCCGTGCTGCTCGCCGGGCGGGGCCGGACGGTGGCGCTGCACCGGGCGGTCGGCTGGGCGGCGCGCTGGGCCGCGTACGACGAGGAGAGCGACACGGGCGTCGGGCTCCCGCCGGAGGAGCGGGTGCCGATGACCCCGGACACGGTCTTCGACGTGGCGTCGCTCACCAAGCTCTTCACCTCCCTGCTGGCGGTGCGGCAGCTGGAGCGGGGCACGCTGGAGCTCGGGGAGCGGGTCGCCGCGTACCTGCCGGAGTTCGGCCGGGCGGGGAAGGAGGGCATCACGGTCCGGCAGCTGCTCGGCCACACGTCGGGGCTGCGGGCGGAGCTGCCGCTGTACGCGGCGCCGGACCGGGAGGGGCGGCTGCGGATGCTGTGGGAGGAGGCGCCGCTGGACCCGCCGGGCACGGTCTACCGCTACTCGGACCTCAATCTGATCGCGCTGCACCTGCTCCTGGAACGGATCACCGGTCACGGTCTGGAAAGGCTGCTCCACGACGAGATCACCGCTCCGCTCGGGATGCACCGCACGCGTTTCGTCCCCCCGCTCTCGTGGCGGGCGGAGACGGCGGCCACCGAGGACGCCCGCCGACCCTGGGCACGGCTCGACCGGGGCATGGTCCGGGGCGAGGTCCACGACGAGAACGCGTACGCGATGGGCGGCGTGGCGGGCCACGCCGGCGTCTTCTCCCGCGCCCGCGACCTCGCCGTCCTCGCCCGCACGCTCCTCGACGGCGGCGCGTACGGCCCCACCCGGATCCTCTCCCCCGCCTCCGTGGAGCTCCTGCTCACCGACGTCAACCAGGACTTCCCCGGCCACGCGCACGGCCTCGGCTTCGAACTGGACCAACGCTGGTACATGGGGGCCCTGTCCGGTCCCCGCACCGCCGGGCACACCGGCTTCACCGGCACCAGCCTGGTCCTCGCCCCGGATACGGACACCTTCCTGATCCTGCTCGCCAACGCGGTGCACCCGGTCCGCACCTGGCGCTCGGGCTCGGCCCCGCGCGTGGCGGCCGCCGACCGCCTCGCCCGCGCGGTCCCGGTCCGCCCGCCGGCCGGCAGCGGCCCCACGGCCTGGTTCTCCGGCATGAGGGTCCCCGACGGCGCCACGCTCGCCCTCCCGCCGACGGGGCCGGCCGCGGCGCGCCTCACCTGCCTCCTCTGGTGGGACACCGCGCCGGACACCGACCGGCTCACCCTGGAGGCGGCGGTCGGCGGCACGGCGGCGGAGTGGCGGCCGCTCGCCTTCGACACCGCCCCCGTCGAGGGGCCGGCGGACGCACTTCGGCACCCGGACGGCACGGCCACCGGCTGGTCCGGCCGGCGCTGGCACCACCTCGCCGCCGCGCTCCCGCCCGCCCCCGGACTCCGCCTCCGCTTCCGGTACGCCACCTCCTCCCCTGCCGTCGGGCGCGGGGTGTACGTGGCCGGTCTGCGGGTCCTGGACCGCGCGGGCCGTCCGCTCTTCGACGAGGCCCGGCCGGCGGACGGGTCCCGCGTCGAGGCGGTGGGCTGGCACCGCTCGGCGGACTGAGGGGGCGGGGCCGCCGCTACTCCGGCGGTCCGGCGACCCCGACGCACGCCTCGTTGCCCTCGGGGTCGGCGAGGACCACGTTCGACGGCGCGTCGGCGTCGTTCACGATCCGGCCGCCGGCGGCGAGGGCGGCCGCGATCCGGGCCTCCGCCTCGTCGTACGGCACCCAGACGTCGACGTGGATCCGGTTGCGCCCGCCCCGGGGCTCGTCCATGCGCTGGAAGTAGAAGGGGGCGCCGCGGCGCCGCGGGTCGATCAGGTCCTCGTCGCTGCCCGCGCGGTTCTCGTAGCCGAGCAGCGCCCGCCAGAACGGCAGCACGTCCGCCACCACGAGCGCGTCCAGGGTCACCTGGACGGTGCCGACGGCGGACGGGTCGGCGGTCAGGCCACGGGCGCGGGCCAGCTCCGAGATCCGCCGGGCCGGCTCCAGGTGCCGCTCGGTCAGGCCGTAGTAGGCGTCGGTGACGGTGATCAGCCGGACGAGGACCCCGTCGGGCCGGAGATCGACGTCGGGCCCTTCGCCGTCCACGAGGTGCGCCAGTTCCGCCAGTTCCGCGACGAACGCGGCCCCGGCCGCGAAGCTCCCCGTCCGGAAATGGGCACAGGCGCCCTCCCCGACGACCCGCCAGTCCTCCAGGCCGGGGGTCTCGTGGAACCGCCGCGGCCGGATCCGCTCCGCCGTCTCGTCCGGCTGCTCGTACGTCTTCTCGTACGTCTTCTCGTCCGTCTCCGTCATGCGGACAACGTAGCGGACGGGTACGGCAGTTGGCGGAGGGGTGGGCGGCGCCCGCGCCGAGGGGTCAGGGGGCTCCCGGGCCGGGGGCGGCGGCGGTGCGGAGGGCGGCCAGGACGGGGGCGATGAGGGGGTGGTCCTCGGCGCCGCGGCGGACGGCCGCGAAGACGCGGCGGGTGGGCGCGACGCCGTCGACGGCGCGGACCGCGACGTCCGTGAGGTCCATGCCGCGCAGCGCCGAGCGGGGCACGAGGGCCGCTCCGGCGCCGGCGGCGGCGAGCGCGACGACGGCCCTGAAGTCGTCCGAGACGTGCTCGAAGCGGGGCGCGAAGCCGGCGTACTCGCAGGCCAGGACGGTCACGTCGTGGCACGGGTTGCCCGCGGACTGGCCGACCCAGGCGTCCTTGGCCAGGTCGGCGAGGGCGATGCGGTCGCTGCCGCCGAGGGGGTGGCCGGGCGGGAGCACCACGTCGAAGGGTTCCGCGTAGAGCGGCACCCGGGTGAGCCGGTCGTCGTCCTCGCCCGGGGCTCCCCGGTACTCGACGGCCACGGCCACGTCGACCTGCCGGTCCAGCACCATCAGCAGGCTCTCGTCCCCCTCGGCGTCCCGCACCCTGACCCGGATGCCCGGCGCCGTGGCGGCGAGGTCCGCGATGGCGGGGGCCACGACGAGGCCGATGCCGGTGGCGAACGCGGCGACCGTGACGGTGCCCGCCTCGCCGGAGCCGTAGGCGGCGAGCGCCGCCTCCGCCCGCTCCAGCTGGGCCAGGACGGCGTTGGCGTGGCTCAGCAGGATCTCGCCGGCGGGGGTGAGCCTCGCCCCTCGGGCGCTGCGGTCGACGAGCCGGTGGCCGGTCTCCTGCTCCAGCGCGGCGAGCTGCTGGGAGACGGCGGAGGGGGTGAGGTAGAGCGCGGCGGCCGCCGCCGTGACCGTGCGGTGGTCGGCCACCGCGCGGAGGATGTGCAACCGCCGTGCTTCGATCATGCGTCTAGTCTCCCAGGCCGCGGGCGAGGCTCACGCCCACGGCCTGGGGTCTGGATCCGATATCCAATATCAAGGATCTTGGATATCGGATCCGGGATCCGGGATCCAGGAGCCCGGATCCCGGCTCCCGGATCTTGAATGTTGGATCTTGGATCTTGGATCATGGATCCGAGGGCTCAGCCGCGGAGTTCGGCGCGCGCCGCCACGAAGGCGTCCACCGCGCGGTTCACGTCCTCCGTGGAGTGGGCGGCCGAGAGCTGGACGCGGATGCGGGCCTGGCCCTGCGGGACGACCGGGTACGAGAAGCCGATCACGTACACGCCGCGCTCCAGCAGCAGCTCGGCCATCTTCCCGGCCTCCGCCGCATCGCCGATCATGACGGGCGCGATGGCGTGGTCGCCGGGGAGGATGTCGAAGCCCGCCTCGGTCATGCGGCTGCGGAACAGCGCCGTGTTGGCGTTGAGCTTGTCGCGCAGGTCGCCGGCGGACTCCAGGAGGTCGAGGACCTTGAGGGAGGCGGCGGCGATGACCGGGGCGAGGGTGTTGGAGAAGAGGTACGGGCGGGACCGCTGGCGCAGCAGGGCGACGATCTCGGCGCGGGCCGCGACGTAGCCTCCGGAGGCGCCGCCGAGGGCCTTGCCGAGGGTGCCGGTGATGATGTCGACGCGGTCCATGACGCCGTGCAGCTCGGGGGTGCCGCGGCCGCCGGGGCCGACGAAGCCGACGGCGTGCGAGTCGTCGACCATGACCATGGCGTCGTAGCGCTCGGCCAGGTCGCAGATGTCGGCGAGCGGGGCGACGTACCCGTCCATGGAGAAGACGCCGTCGGTGACGATCAGCTTGCGCCGGGCGCCGCCCTCGGTGGCCTCCTTGAGCTGCTGCTCCAGGTCGGCCATGTCGCGGTTGGCGTAGCGGAAGCGGCGGGCCTTGGAGAGGCGGATGCCGTCGATGATGGAGGCGTGGTTGAGGGCGTCGGAGATGACCGCGTCCTCGGCGCCGAGGAGGGTCTCGAAGACGCCGCCGTTGGCGTCGAAGCACGAGGAGTAGAGGATCGTGTCCTCCTGGCCGAGGAAGGCCGAGAGGCGGGCCTCCAGCTCCTTGTGCACCTCCTGCGTGCCGCAGATGAAGCGGACCGAGGCCATGCCGTAGCCCCAGCGGTCGAGGGCCTCGTGGGCCGCGGCGACGACGTCGGGGTGGTCGGCGAGGCCGAGGTAGTTGTTGGCGCAGAAGTTCAGCACCTCGCCGGGGCGGCCTCCGGCCGTGACCTCGACGGTCGCGGACTGGGGGGTGCCGATGACGCGCTCGGGCTTGAAGAGGCCGTCCGCCCGGATCTCGTCGAGGGTGGCGCGGATGTCGTCGCGTACGGAATCGAACATGGGTCAGGCTCCCGCAGTCCAGTCGAGGATGATCTTGCCGCTCTTGCCGGAGGCCGCGTCGTCGAAGGCGGCCTCGTAGTCGGTGTAGTCGTACCGGCCCGTGATGACCGGGGACAGGTCGAGCCCGCCCTCCAGGAGGACCGACATGGCGTACCAGGTCTCGAACATCTCGCGGCCGTAGATGCCCTTGATGGTGATCATCGAGGTGACGATCTTCGCCCAGTCGACGGCGAAGTCCTCGCTCGGCAGGCCGAGCATGGCGATCTTTCCGCCGTGGGTCATGTTGGCGATCATGTCGCGCATGGCGTGCGGGTTGCCCGACATCTCCAGGCCGACGTCGAAGCCCTCCTTCAGCCCGAGGGTGCGCTGGCCGTCGGCGATGGTCTTCTCGGCCACGTTGAGGGCGAGCGAGACGCCGGTCTTGCGGGCCAGGTCGAGGCGCTCCTCGCTGACGTCGGTGATGACGACGTTGCGGGCGCCGGCGTGCTTGGCGACGGCGGCGGCCATGATGCCGATCGGGCCGGCGCCGGTGACGAGGACGTCCTCGCCGACGAGCGGGAAGGAGAGGGCGGTGTGGACGGCGTTGCCGAACGGGTCGAAGATCGCGGCGACGTCGAGGTCGACGGGGACGCGGTGCACCCACACGTTGGAGGCGGGCAGCGCCACGTACTCGGCGAAGGCGCCGTCGCGGCCGACGCCCAGGCCGACGGTGGCGCGGCAGAGGTGGCGGCGGCCGGCGAGACAGTTGCGGCACTTGCCGCAGACGAGGTGGCCCTCGCCGCTGACCAGGTCGCCGACGGAGATGTCGGAGACGTCACGCCCGACGGAGACGACCTCGCCGACGAACTCGTGGCCGATGGTCATCGGGGTGGCGATGGTCTTCTGCGCCCAGCCGTCCCAGGAGCGGATGTGCAGGTCGGTGCCGCAGATGCCGGTCCGCTTGACCTTGATCAGTACGTCCCCGGGGCCGGTCTCCGGCTCGGGCACGTCCGTGAGCCAGAGTCCCGGCTCCGCCTTCAGCTTGACCAATGCCTTCAATGCCACGGCTCCCGACGTGCGTGTCCTGTGATGTACGGGTCAAGGCACGCGCGCGTGCCCAAGATCCTCGGAGACGAATCTTCCGTACCGAGGGCTCCCGGTCCATCGAGGTTTTCTTAAACGCGCTCGCAGTTCAGCTTCACGCCGGGGCGTCGCCGCTGCTCAGGCGGGTCCGTCGGCGCTCGCGGCGGTGACGAAGGAGGCGGGAAGCCAACTCGTACGGACGCGTCCCATGGGGCCCTCGACGGCGACGGCCGCCGCGTGTCCGTCGGCGGTGGGCACGCCCCGCACCGCCCAGCCCTCGGGGAGGGCGGAGGGGTCGCGCTCGCCGAGGTAGTCCTTGTCGAGGGAGCGGGCCACGCCGATGCCGATGCCCTTGAGGTACGCCTCCTTGCGGCACCAGATGCGGGCGAACGCCTCGGGCGCGTGCCCGGCGTCGGCGATCTCGGCCCGCTCCACCGGGTGGAGGGCCGAGGTCACGTCATGGACGGTGGTGGCCATGGGGAAGGTCTCGACGTCGACGCCGACGGCGCGGGCCGCGATGCCGATGAGGACGACGTCGCCGCTGTGCGACAGGGAGAAGTGCGGTGCGCCGGGCGGCCCGTCGACGGCCGGGCGGCCGTGGAGGGCTCCGCAGCCGGGGCAGGGCTCCCTGCGGTACGCGACCTCGGCCGGCGCAACGCCGAGGCGCGGGGCGAGGAGGCGACGCAGGGCGATGTGGCCGATGCCGTAGCGGAGCCGGTCCGCGACCCGGAGGGGCCGGGCGAGCCGGGCGCGCTCCTCCGCGTCGAGTTCGGACGGGTCGAGGTCGTCCTCGGCGAGGTGGTCCACCCGGAGCTGCCACAGGTCGACGTCGGTCCCGGCGGGGCCGGGGTCCCCGTCGACGGCGGGTATGCGGGGTTCGGGGTCTGGGTCGCCGAGGCGGTCGATGATCACATGGGTCATTAAATCAGCGCGGTCCTGGCCGACTCAGGGGGCGCCGGGGGCAGTTGGCCCGGCGGAGCCGCGTCCGTCGGGAGCCGCCGCCGTGCCGCGGCGGACGGCGTCGGCCTCGGTGTGGCGGCCGAGCCGGTCGAGGCAGTGGGTGAGGTCGGCGAGGGCGGCGAGGGTGTCCGGGTGCAGGGGCCCGAGGGTCCGGCCGCGGGCCTCGGCGAGGGACCGCAGCGGGGCGAGGGCCTCCTCCCAGCGGCCGAGCCGGCCGAGGAAGACGGCGGCCTCGCGGCGGCTGCGCAGGGTGTCGGGGTGGTCGGCGCCGAGGACCCGCCGGCGGGCGGCGTGCACGGACTGGGCGGCGTCCAGGGCCTCCTGCCAGCGGCCGAGCCGGGCGAGGTGGACGGCGAGGGCGTGCCGGACGCGCAGGGTCTCCGGGGCGTCGGCGCCCTGGGTGCGGGTCCGGACCGCGACCAGGTCGCGGCAGACGGCGAGGGCGTCGGCGTCCCGGCCGAGCCGGCCCAGACAGGCGCTGGTCTCGTAGCGGGCGGCGAGGGTGTCCGGATGGTCCGGGCCGAGCGAGGCGGCGCGGCCCTCGGCCACCGCGCGGTACTGGTCGAGGGCCTCCTCGGCACGACCCAGGCGGCCCAGGGTGTGGGCGAGTTCGTGGCGCGTGACCAGGGTGTCGGGGTGGTCCGCGCCGAGCAGCCTGGTGCGGGTGTCGGCGACGGCGAGGGCGGTGCGGTACGACTCCTCCAGGCGGCCGAGCCGGGCGAGGGTGTACGCGAGGTTGTGGCGGCAGCGCAGGGTGTCGGGGTGGTCGGCGCCGGCGGTGCGCTCGCGGACCGCGAGGACGTCGGCGTAGACCGTGTGCGCCTCCGCATGCCGGCCGAGCCTGCCGAGGGTGTAGGCCCGCTCCTGGCGGGCGGCCAGGGTGTCGGGGTGGTCGGGGCCCAGGACCCGGGCCCGGGCGTCGGCGACGCGCTCGAACGCCTCCAGGGCCTCGTCCGTGCGGCCGAGGCGGCCCAGCGCGAAGGCGAGTTCGTAGGCGCTCACCAGGGTGTCGGGGTGGTCCGGGCCGAGCACCCGGGTCCGGTCCCCGGCGACGGAGCGGTGCAGCTCCTCCGCCTCGGACCAGCGGCCCAGCCGGCCGAGGCCGAGGCCGGCCCGGTGGCGGGCGGCGAGGACGGCGAGCAGTTCGGGCGTGGCGTCCGTGGTGGGACGCGCGGGGTGGTCGATCCCGGCGGCGCCCGGGCGGGCGGTGGTCCACTCGGTGGTGAGGACGGCGGCGGACGGGTCGTGGCCGGAGACGCGGGGCGCGCCGGGTGCGGCGGGGCGGGGCCCGCCGGTGACGGCCCGGGCCCACGCGGGCGTGCCGCCGGGCTCCGGTACGGGGACGGTGCCGGCGCCGGCTCCGTCGGTGGGGTGCGGCGGCCGGGGCGGCAGCAGCGGTACGAGGGGTCCCCCGCCGCCGACCGTGCGGCCGTCGACGATCCGGCGGCGCAGGTCGGAGGCGTCGCGCGGGCGCTGGTCGGGCACCTTGGCGAGCAGGTCGACGACGAGCCGGTCGAAGTAGTCGGGCAGCTCGGAGCGGAGGGCGCGCGGCGGGCTCGGCACGGTGTCCCGGTGGCCGACGAGCACGGCCCAGGAGTCGTCGAGGTCGAACGGCGGTGCTCCGGTGGCGAGTTCGTACAGCACACAGCCCAGCGAGTACAGGTCGCTGCGGTGGTCGATGTCGCCGCCGCCGATCTGCTCCGGGGACATGTAGTGGGGGGTGCCCATGGCGATGCCGGTGCCGGTGAGGCGGGAGGTGAAGCCCATGTCGGCGCCGAGGCGCGCTATGCCGAAGTCGCAGATCTTCACCGTGCCGTCGCGCAGCCGCATGATGTTGGCGGGCTTGAGGTCGCGGTGCACGATGCCCATGCGGTGGGTGTACTCGAGCGCGTCGGCGACCTGGTCGGCGATGTCGACGACCTCGTGGACCGGCAGCGGGCTGCGCGCGTTGGAGGCGAGGAGCTGGCTGAGGTTCTGGCCCTCCAGGAGCTCCATGACGAGGAAGAGCACGCCCTCGTACTCGCCGAAGTCGTGGACGACGGTGATGCCCCGGTGCTGGAGCGCCGCGGCGACCCGCGCCTCGCGGCGGAACCGCTCGCGCACCACGGTCTGCACGCCCGCGTCCTGGTGCGGGCCCAGCGGTTTGAGGCACTTGACCGCGACGCCGCGGCCCAGTGCCTCGTCGGTGGACCGCCATACCTCGCCCATGCCACCGCGGCCGATGACCTCGTGCAGGCGGTAGCGCCCCTGGATCAGTCTGATGTCCCCCATCGTGTGCCGTCGCCCCCGTCGATTCCGTGCACGCTCTCCGGCCCGTCCAGTATGGCCGGAGCCTCGGACAGTGTGTACGGGTCGGGTCGGGTGTCGGGTCCGAGACGGTCCATGGCGCGCAGGATGTGGCGGGGCGGAAGGCGCCAGCGGAGCTTCGCGGGGACGCGGCGCAGCAGGCCGGCGGTGGAGGTGAGGCGCCGGGTGACGGTGGCGGCGGGCGGCACGGGACGGCCGTAGAGCTCGTGGGCCCAGTCCGGCAGCGTGTCGTACGCCAGCGAGCTGATCCGCCGCCACACCAGCGCCCGCCCCGCGACCAGCGCGGGCGGTACGGGGGGCTTGCGCAGGAAGTCGAGCACGGCGAACGCGTCCTCGCCCGCCGCGAGTTCACCCCGGACCGACGCGAAGTACGCGGCCAGCGCGGCCTCGCCGGCCGGCACGGTCGCCGGGTCGAGGCCCACGAGCCGCGCGGAGGTGCGCTGCTCGTCGACGTACCGGTCGGCCGGTTCCCCGGTCAGCGGCAGCCCGGAGCGGCGGGCGACGGAGACGTACGAGTCGATCTCGGCGCAGTGCACCCAGAGCAGCAGGTCCGGGTCGTCCACCTTGAGGAGCCGGTGGATCCGCCGGACCCGCGCGCCCGCCTCCTCGGCGGCCTCCCGCGTCCCGTAGCTGAGCGTCCCGACGAAGCTCGCCGTCCGCATCAGCCGGCCCCAGGGGTCCTCCCGGAAGCTGCTGTTGATCATGACTCCCCGGACGGCGACGGGGTGCAGGGCCTGGAGGTACAGGGCCCGCACCCCGGCGATCCACATCACCGGATCGCCGTGCAGCTGCCAGGTCACGGAGCGGGGCCCGAAGAGCCCGGGATCGGCGTCCTGCCTCATGGGTTCAGGCTACGCGCGGCGGCGGGCGGACGGACCCCCTCCGTCGTCACCCGATCTCCACCACGCGCGCCCAGCCCGGCGGCCGCCGCAGGCGGTCGTCGTCCTCGTCGTCCTCGTCCGTGCCGGGCGGGCGGGGGAAGAGGCCGACGACGGTGCGGCAGGAGGGGGCGTGCTCGGGCCAGGGGGTCTGGCCGTCGGTGAAGACGACGAGGGCGTCGGGGCGGGGGGTGAGGCGCAGGGCGCGGGCGAAGCCGGCGCGGAGGTCGGTGCCGCCGCCTCCGACGAGAGGGATCTCGGCGTCGGCGCAGAGGCGGCGGGCGGTGTGCGCGGTGGCGTCGCAGGCGACGACGGTGACGAGGTCGCGGCGGCCGCCGAGGGCGTCGGTGAGGGCGGTGACCTCCAGGAGGGCGCTGCCGAGTTCGGTGTCGGAGACGGAGCCGGAGGTGTCGATGACGACGGCGACGTGGGGCGGGGTGCGGCGGAGGCTGGGGAGGACGACGCCGGGGAGGGAGGCGGCCCGGCGCGCGGGGCGGCGGTAGGTGTAGTCGCCGCCGGCGCCGGACGAGGAGACGGCGGCGCGGAGGGCCGCGCCGAGGAGTTCCCGCCAGGGCTGGGGCGGGTGGCAGACCTGTTCGGCCCAGCGCTTCCAGCCTTCGGGGGCGGTGCCGGGGCGGCCCTTGATGCCCTGGGCGACGCGGAAGACGACGGCTTCGCGTTCCTGCGGGGTGAGCCCGTCGGCACCGTCCGGGCCGAGTTCCCACGGGCGTTCGTGGCCGTCGGCGCCGCTGCCGCAGTCGAGCCAGGCCATCTCGGCGGTGCGGGGCGTGATGCGGACCGCGCGGAGGTAGTCCTCCATCAGCAGCCCGGGGGCCAGTTCGAGCATCTCGGGGCGGAGCGCGCCGGCCGGGCGCGGGAGCCCGTCGTCGTGGTCGTCGGCGTGGTCGTCGTAGATGTCGTCGTTGATCTCGAAGTCGCCGGCGATGTTCACCCGGAGCCGTTCGGCCGCGCCGTCGCCTCCGGGGCCGAGGTCGCGGGCGACGCGGTCGCCGCGGCCGTGGTGGTCGCGCAGGAGGTGGGCGACCTCGTGGACCCAGACGGCGGCGAGTTCCCGCATCGGGGTCCGGTCGACGAAGGCCGGGGAGACGTACATCCGCCAGTGGCGGTCGACGCCCATGGTGGGGACGCTCCGGGTGGGCACGACCCGGAGCGCGAAGAGGGCGGTGGCGAGGTAGGGGCGGACCCGGACGGCGTAGAGGCGGGCGGTGTACAGCTTGTCGTGGTCGAGGGCCCGCTCGGCCGGGACCACGCGCGCGGCGGGGGTGTTCATCGGCGTCCCCGGGCCGCCGCGACGGGCCGGGCCGCCCGCTGGGAGAGAGCGACCGCCCCGGCGAGGCGTTCGATGTCGTGGGGCACGTCCCAGTCGTCGCGGCGCAGGGCGGCGAGGGTGGTGGCGGGGACGACGACGAGGTCCGGCGGGCCGGTCTCGGCGGCGCGGGCGAGCAGGGCCCAGGCGGCGTCCCAGCGGTCGCGGGCGGGGCGTTCGCGGACGGCGGCGACGACGCCTTCGAGGGCGGCCTGGCGGCGGTCGCCGCGCTCGGGGAGCACGGCTGCGGCCGGGTCGGCGAGGAGTTCCTCGGGGTCGGGGAGGTCCATCCGGTCGAGCCAGGCGAGGAGTTCGAAGCCCGGTCCGTCGCCGACGGTGCCCCGGACCAGCGAGGAGAGGACCTCGCGGGAGGAGCCGGCGACGGTCGCGAAGGCGATCAGACGCAGGGTCATGTCCCAGCTGCGGGGCGAGGGCCAGGGTCCGCCCCGCCGGGTCTCGTCCCCCGGCAGCCGGTGGACGAGCGTGGGCCGCGCGCCGAGCAGCCCGCACACCGCCCGGCGGGCGCGGTCGACGGCCTCGGGGAGCCGCAGCGGGTCGAGGCGGGGCAGGGTGACCCGGGGCCAGGTGCCGCTGAGGCCCCGGACGACGACGTCGTGCTCGTGGGTCCAGCGCAGGTGGACGAAGCGGTTGGCGAGCGGGGCGCTCAGCTCCCAGCCGTCGGCGGCGGAGGCGCGCGGGTTGGCGGCGGCCACGATCCGTACCCCGGGCGGGAGGGTGAGGGCGCCGACCCGGCGCTCCAGGACGAGCCGGAGGAGGGCGGCCTGGACGGCGGGCGGGGCGGTCGACAGCTCGTCGAGGAAGAGCAGCCCGCGGCCCTCGCGGACGAGCCGGACGGCCCAGTCGGGCGGCGCCATCGCCACCCCGCGGACGGCCGGGTCGTCGCCGAGGACGGGCAGCCCGGAGAAGTCGGTCGGTTCGTGGACGCTGGCGATGACGGTGGTGAGCGGCAGGTCGAGTTCCTCGGCGAGCCGGGTGAGGGCGGCGGTCTTGCCGATGCCGGGCTCGCCCCAGAGGAGGACGGGCAGGTCGGCGGCGACGGCGAGGGTCAGTGCCTCCAGCTGGTCGTCGGCGCGGGGTTCGGTGCGGGTGTCGCCGAGGAGGGCGAGGAGGTCGGCGGCGACGTCGAGCGCGGCGGGGTTCGGGGCGGTCCGGGAAGGCATGGGTGGCATCACCTGGGAAGGGTGCTGGCGTGCCGGAGCACGGAGACGGACGGGAAGAGGCCGGGCGGCCTCACCGGAGGCGGTACGGGGCGCACGCGCATGGCGCACGGGCACGCATGCGGGCACGGGCACGCATGCGGGCACGGGCACGCGTACGGGCACGGGTGCACCCGCGCGCGTGCCGGGTCAGCGGGCGAGGGCGTGGCGCGGGTGGTCGCGGCGGTCGAGCGGGCGGGGCGCGGGGCCGGTGGTCCGCAGGCGGCGGGTGCGCCGGGGGCGGCCGTGGTCCGGGTCGGGGGCGGCGGCGGGCGGGGGTTCGGGGACGGCGCCGGGGCCGGTGGCGCGCAGGCCGGCCCGGTAGAGCCCGTGCAGGACCTTCCGTTCGGCGGCGCGTTCGAGGGCCCGGCGGAGGGGGCCGTCCCGCAGGGTGGCGTCGGGGCCGAGGAGGGTCTCGACGACGGCGAGCGCGCCGGCCGTGTCGCCGTGGGCGAGCCGTTCGCGGACGCCGCTGAGGCCCTCGGGCACGCGGTGGGCCTCGTCGATCGCCCGCAGGCACGGCAGGGGCGTCCCGGAGAGGGCGACGAGCAGTGCCTCGCGGCGGAGTTCGGCCGGGTCGTGGTCGAGCGGCGTGAGGACGCCGTCGACGAGGCCGATGCGGTGCCGGCGGCCCTGGCACTCCACGAACCGCGGCCCGGACTCCGACGGTTCCCGGCCCGTGCCGAGGGCGCCCCGGTGGCCGGGGACCAGCGCCTCGGCGACGAGCGGGTGCAGGTCGTCGGGGGTGACCAGGCCGGCGCGGAGCAGTTCGAGGTCGGGCGGGGTCCAGACCGCCGCGTCGGGGAGCACGGCCGGCCGCCGGTCGCCCCGGTCCCCGCGGACGGCTCCGGGCCGTCCTCGGCCCGTCGGCGCGGGCTCGGTCCGGACTCCCCCGTCCGGCTGCGGCGTGACCAGCAGCCGGTGCCGGGCCGCGAGGCGTACGAGGACGGGTCCTGCGGCCGTCCCGTCGGCGGCGAGCAGCAGCCGGGCCTCGGCCGCCCAGCGGTCCACGGCCCAGCCGGGCCCCGGCGGTGCGTCGGGCGCCGCCGGGAGGGCCGGCCGCCGGTCGGCGCCGGACCGCGCGCGGAGCTCCGCGGCGCGGGTGGCGTCCCACAGGTGCCGGTGCAGGTCGAGCCGGAAGCGGGTGCTGGGGTGCGGGTGGGGATGGGCGGCGGCGGGGTCGTCCGTGCGCCACCGGCGCGGGGGCGTCCCGGCGGGCGGGCCGTCCCAGAGGGCGAGCGAGATCCGCTGTCCGGCGTCGGCCCAGGCGGGCGCGGTGCGGGCCACCAGGTGGACCGGTCGCGCCTCCCGGCCGCCGGGGCCCTGGTGGCCGTCGTAGACGGCCAGGGTGAGGGTGAGCCCGGGGCGGAGCAGGCCGTCCGGGGCGGTCCTCGGCAGGTGCCAGCGGAGCAGGTCGGGGGCGAGTCGTCGGAGGTCGGCACGCACGCGTGCGGCGAGTTCGGTGCCGTGGGTCCGGGCCAGGGTCCGGGGTGTCAGGTCGAGGTCCACGCCGGCGGCGGCGCAGGCGCCGGCCCAGTCGCCGGCCAGTCGGCGGGCGGTGGCGGTCTCGATCATGGTGGGCGGTACGGCGTAGGCACGCACGCGCCGCCAGAGGGAAAGGCGGGTGTCCTCCCGCACGGGTGTCGTCATCAGGACGCACCGTGCGTGGTGAGGGCCCCCCATCGGTGTGAGGAGTGAGTGATCATCGCGTGCACGGTAACGCCCCCGGTCGCGGCGGCGCCACAGGTTTTCCGCCGCCCTCGGCGGCCGCGGAGCCGTTTCGTGCGATTTGACGGGATTTCACAGGGATGTCGGAATGGAAGCGTCGTAATTCGTCCCCGCCACCGCACGACGGGAGCCGTCATGACCGCTGGACCCGAGCCCATGAGCGAGGCCGCCCGCTCGGCGCTGAACCGCGAACTGTCCGCGCTGCGCACCGAACGGGCGAACGTCGCCGCCACGCTCGGCGACGCCGACGAGCCGGGCGACCGGGCCGATCAGGCCGACGAGCTGACCCGGGCCACCGAGGCGGAGCGGCTGGACGCGCGGATCGAGGAGATCGAGGGCCGGCTGCGGGAGGCCTCGGCGGCCGGGCCGCCGTCCACCGGGACGGTCGGCGTCGGCAGCACGGTGAGCGTGCGGTTCGGCGACGGCACCGAGTCGACCGTGCACATCGGCGAGCTCGCGGACGCGGACGACCCGACCCTGGTCACCGCCGCGAGTCCGCTCGGCCGGGCGCTGCTCGGGCACGCGGCCGGGGACAGCGTGGCGTACGCGACCCCGCTGGGCCGGACCACCGCGGTCGTCCTCTCGGTCGGGTCGCCGGGCGGCGGCTCCTGACCGGGGCCGCCGACACCGACACCGGCGCCGACCGGGATCTGGAGGAGGAGCGCCGGGCCGACCGGAAGGGCGGCCCGGGGCACACCGTGCTCCTCGCGCTGGCCCTCGCGGTGCCGGTGGCCAAGGTCGCGTACACGGTGGGCGGCGGGAACGCGGTGCGGGACGTGTTCGTCGGCATGGAGCCGGCGAACTGGCCCGATGTGCTGCTCGGCATGGTGATCACCGATCCGCTGCTCGGTTCGGTCCTCGCCGTGGTGATCTCCCGGGTCGTCTTCGCCGTCTTCGCGGCGCGTGGCGTCGTCCCCTCCGGCCGGGGGCGGGCCGCCCGGCTGCGCCGGGCCGGGATGACCGTCCTGAACCCGCTGGCCGTCGGCGTCATCGACGCCTGCCTGTTCGGGCCCTGGTGGGGACTCGGCACCGCGCTCGCGGCGTACGCGCTCCGCAAGGGCGTGGTGGTGGAGTACCGGACCGGGCGGCGGCGTCCGCACCACGCGCACGGGGACCGCTCGCACGGCGCCTCGCACGACCCCGGCTACCGTCCGCCGCCGTGGCTGCGCCGGGCCGCGGCGGCGGAACAGCTGGTGGCCCTGCTGCTGACCGCCGTCGCGCTGCCCGTGCTGACCTTCGTCTCGGCGCTGAACGGGCAGGCGTGGACCTCGATCGTGGCCTGCCGGGTCACGGACGGCACCCGCACCTCGGACGCGCGGCTGATCGAGCTGAGCCGCAAGGGCGACGGCGTGGTGGGCTGGAACCTCGACGCGGAGGAGATCTCCAACGGCCTCGGCTGTACCGGTACAGAGAGCCGTTACGTACGGGAACCCTGGTGGCGGTCCTGACCACGCGCGCCGGGCGTTCGGCGTGCCCGGCACGCTCTGGAGGAACCCGCCGAAACGGTGGCCCGGGCGTCGCCGCCGAAGGGCCCGTGACGGGCCGCGGCGGGGGCGCGTGCGCAGGCCCGGCCGCCGCCCGGTCAGGGGCGCCGGGCGCTCCGCGGGAGGCCCGGGCGCGGACGCACAGGACCGCGGCACACCTGCTCCGACCTGGTGTTTTCCCTCAAATCCCCTAGCGTGGGCGGTCGTTGTCCGACCACGACAGGGAGGGGCTGCGCCATGGGCGAGCAGGGACCGTACGACGCCGCGCACATCACGGTGCTCGAAGGTCTTGAAGCCGTACGGAGGCGGCCTGGGATGTACGTCGGGTCGACGGGCGTCCGCGGGCTCCACCAGATGGTCCTCGGCGTCGCCGAGCAGGCCGTGAACGGGACCGTCGGCAGGCGTCGCCGCACCGTCGAGGTCACGCTCCTCGCCGACGGAGGCGTACGGATCGCCGACGACGGGCCGGGAATCCCGTTCGACGCGCCCGCCGACGACGGGGGTCCGTCCCTGGAGGAACGGCTCGGCCATGTGTTCGCGGGGAGACCGGTCGTCGACCGGGCCAGGGTCTGTGCCTGGTTCGGCGGCATCGGACCCGCCGTCGTCAACGCCCTGTCCCGGCACACGACGGCCGAGGTGTTCCGGGACGGCCGCCACCTGGTCCAGGAGTTCGCGCGCGGCACCGCCCTCGCGCCGCCGGCCGTCGCCGGGGCGACCGACCGGACCGGCACCACACTCACCTTCCACCCCGACCCGGAGATCTTCCGGACGGTGGACGTCTCGGCCGCCGCCCTCGGCGAACGGTTCCGGCAACTGGCCTTCCTGTACCCCGGGCTGGACCTCACCCTGACCGACGAACGACCGGCCGGCGGACCGGGGACACAGCGGCACCGGGCGCCCGGCGGCGTCACGGACTACGTCACGGCCCTGTGCACCGCCCGGCGCGCCTTCCCGCCGGAGCACCTCCTCGCCTTCTCCCTGGAGGACCCGCGCATGGCCGGGGTCCTCGACGTCGCGCTCGCCTGGACGCACGGGGACCCGGGTCAGGTCCTCGGGTACGCCAACGGGCGGGCCACCCCGCACGGCGGGACGCACCTGGAGGGCTTCCACCACGGTCTGGCCGACGCCGTCACCTCGTACGCGCGCGCGTGCGGGCTGCTTTCCGGGACGGCTCCGGCGCTCGGCCCCGACGTGGTGCGATCCGGGGTCACGGCGGTGGTGTCGGTGCGGCTGGACGAGCCCGAGTTCGTGGGCAGCACGGGCACGACGCTGGGCGGCGACGCCGTCCGCGCCGGCGTGGAGGAGGCGGTGCGGGAGCGCGTACGCGGCTGGCTGGAGGCCGATCCGGAGCGGGCGGCGCGGGTCGTCGGGCCCTGGACGGGGTGACGTCCTATCGCCAGGACGGGCGGATGCCCAGGTGGCGGAGGGCTGTCGCGGCGGCGCCCGCGCCGGACATGCCGTGGGCGCCGGGGCCGGGCGGGGTGGCGGCCGAGCAGAGGTAGACGCCGGGGAGGCCGGTGGCGTACGGGTCGAGGGCGGGGCGGGCGCCGAGGACGAGCTGGGGGACGGTCTTGGCGCCGGTGAGGATGTCGCCGCCGGCGAAGTTCGGGTTGCCGGCGGCGAAGTCGGCGGGGCGGGTGACCCGCATGCCGACGATCCGGTCGCGGACGCCGGGGGCGAACTGTTCCAGGCGGGCCAGGACGGCGTCGGTCGCGTCGCCGTCGTAACCGTGCGGCACGTGCGCGTACGTCCAGACGGGGTGGACGTCGCCGACCGAGCGGGACGGGTCGGCGAGGTACTGCTGGCCGACCAGGACGAACGGCCGCTCCGGCATCCGGCCGTCCGTCACGTCCCGCTCGGCGCGGACGACCTCGGCGAGCGGGCCGCCGAGGTGGACGGTGCCTGCGCGGCGGGCCGGCTCCGCGCGCCAGGGGACGCCGCCCTCGACGGCGAGGTCCACCTTGAAGGCGCCGGGGCCGCGCCGGAAGCGGCGGTACGCGGCGGCCGTGCGGGCCGGCAGCAGATCGCCGTACACCCCGGCCACCTGCGCCGGGTCGAGGTCCAGGAGGGTGACGTCGGCGGGCGGCAGCTGAGCGCGGTCGGTGACCCGGACGCCGGTCTCGATCCGGCCGCCGTGGGCGCGGAGCGCGGCCGCCAGGGCGTCGGTGATGGCCCGGGAGCCGCCCTCGGCGACGGCCCAGCCGGCCGCGTGCCCCGCGGTGAGGATGCCGAGCCCGATGGCGGAGCTGAACGGTTCGGTCAGCGGGCGGTACGCGTGGGCCGCGACGCCCGCCCACAGCGCGCGGGCGCCGGGGGTGCGGAAGAGCCGGGCGAGGACCGCCGCGGGCAGCACCGTGGGCAGGCCGAAGCGGGCGAGCAGCAGCGGGTGGTCGGGGACGCGCAGCAGCGGGCCCATGACGTCCCCGGAGAGCGCCTCCCAGCGGCGTACGGAGGGGGCGAGCAGGGCCAGATAGCGGTCGGCGTCGGCGCCGAGGCCCGCGGCGGTCTCGGCGACCGAGCGGTGGAGGACGGCGGCGGTGCCGTCGTCCAGCGGGTGGGCGCAGTCGAACTCGGGGAGCCGCCAGTTCAGCCCGTGCCGGTCCAGCCGGAGGTGGCGGAGGGCGGGCGAGGCGACGGCGAGGGGGTGGACGGCCGAGCAGTGGTCGTGGAGCAGCCCGGGCAGGATCGCCTCGTCGGTGCGGGTGCCGCCGCCGATCTCGTCGGCGGCCTCCAGGACGGTGACCTCGACGCCGGCCTCGGCGAGCAGGGCGGCGGCGGCCAGCCCGTTGGGGCCCGCGCCGACGACGACGGCGGTCGGGGTGGTCCCGGCGGGGCGGGCGGGGCGCGGGCGCGTGCTGCTCATGGGGCGAGTCTGCCGGGACGGGCGACGCGCCCGCACACCGGGGCCCGCGACGGCGCGCCGGTCAGCCGGTCAGCCGGTCAGCCGGTCAGCCGGTGACGATGCCGGCCACCAGGTTGATCGCGGTGGCGAGGATGCTGGCGCCGAAGACGTACGACAGCAGGCAGTGGCGGAGGACGACGGCCCTGATGCCGGGGTCGGAGACGTTGGTGTCGGAGACCTGGTAGGTCATGCCGAGGTTGTAGGAGAAGTACAGGAAGTCGGTGTACCGGGGGCGGTCGTCGGAGTTGAAGTCGATGCCGCCCTCGGGCGGGCGGTAGTACAGGTAGGCGTACCGGGTCGCGTACATGAGGTGGAGCGCCGCCCAGGCCATGAAGACGCCCCACAGGGCGGTCGCGGCGGCGGCGCGGCTGTAGCCGGAGTCGACGAGGAGCAGGGCGACGATGGCGACGAGTCCGCACAGGGCCGCGGCGACGACGGCCAGTTCCTCGACGACCGGCCGGAACTCCTCGCGCCGCAGGTTGCGGTGGGTGGTGGGCGCGTCCATCGGCCACAGCACGATCCAGCCGGTGACGACGAAGACGGTCTCGGCGACGGCGATGCCGGAGAGGATGCCGAGGGCCGTGTCGGCGAGGGCGCCGGTCACGGCCCCGGCGGCGGTGCCGAGCGCGGCGGCGCCGGCCAGCCGGGGGACCGCGTACCGCCAGGACCAGGTGGTCATGGCCTCATGCCTCCAGCACGACCACGGCCTCGTCGGTGTACGCGAAGAACGTCAGGGTCTCCTGGAGGTACAGCTCGACGGTGTCGGCGTCGTGCCGGGTGTAGCCGATGGACACGTCCTGGCCGAGGTGGAGCGCGAAGTCGCCGCCACGGGTGGAGAGGACGAAGCCGCCCTTGACGGCGGGCGCCCAGATCGGGGGGCCGTCGAGCATGCGGCCGAGGTGGGCGGCGATCGGATAGCCGTGGTCGGAGGTCTCGCTGACGGCCCGGTACTCGTCGGCGCCGAGGAGGAGCGCGTACGGGCCGTCCACGCCCGCCAGGCGCAGGGCGGTGAGGGCGCGGCTGACGGCGTCGGGGTAGTCGCGGGGTTCGGCGGGGAGCGCGACGGCCGGGTTGGAGGAGGCGGCGCGCAGGCCGCGGACGCCGGCGGCGTCGTAGCCGTCGAAGACGGTGCGGTCCTCGGCCAGGGCGAGGGTGCGGGCGGCGTCCTTGACGGGCTGCCAGTCGGAGTCCTGGGCGCCGCGTTCGACGTCGTCGACGGCGGAGCGGTCGACGGTGAAGGGGACGCGGAGCTCGACCAGCGGGCGGGCCTCGCGGAGCCGGGCGCGGACGCCGGCGGCGGGTGCGGCGAGGTCGGTGAGGTGGCCGGTGCCGACGGCGGCGAGTCCGGCGCCGCCGGGGTCGGGCATGTCCACGACGCGGCGGCCGGCGACGTTGCGGCGGAAGGTGCGGCGGGCCTCCTCCTCGATCTCGGCCCAGGCGGCGGGGGTGATGGGGGCCAGTTCGCGGTGGAGGTTGCCGGTGGTGGGGGGCGTGCCGGGGAGGCTGGTCATGACGCCGGTGCTCCTTTCAGGCTGCCGATGCCCAGGGAGATCCCGGGGCGGACGGCGTCGGCGGTGAGGAGGGCTTCGGAGGGCGCCGGTTCGGCCAGGGGTTCCGCCGCGGGTCCCGGGGCGGGGAGGTCGTCGAGCAGTTCGGCGCTCGGGACGAAGAAGAGGCCGCCGGTGACGGCGGTGGAGAAGTCGAGGATGCGGTCGGTGTTGCCCGGCGGGTCGCCGAGGAACATGTTGCGGAGCATCCGCTCGGTGACGGCGGGGGTGCGGGCGTATCCGATGAAGTAGGTGCCGAACTCGCCGGTGCCGAGGCGCCCGAAGGGCATGTTCTGGCGGACGATCTGCCGTTCCTCGCCGTCCTCGTCCTCGACGGTGGTGAGGGCGACGTGCGAGTCGGACGGTTTGACGTCGTCGGGGAGTTCGACGTTGTCCGCCTTGGAGCGGCCGATGACGCGCTCCTGCTCCTCGGTGGGGAGGGCGTTCCAGGCGGTCAGGTCGTGCAGGTACTTCTGCACGACGACGTAGCTGCCGCCGCGGAAGTCCGGGTCCTCGTCGGCGACGAGGACGGCGGCGGGGGCGGCCGGGCCGGTGGGGTTCTCGCTGCCGTCGACGAAGCCGAGGAGGTCGCGGTCGTCGAAGTAGGTGAACCCGTGCGTCTCGTCGACGACGGTGACGGCGTCCGCGAAGCGGTCCAGGACGACCCGGGCCAGTTCGAAGCAGAGGTCGGCGCGCCGGGCCCGCAGGTGGAGCAGCAGGTCGCCGGGGGTGGCGGGGGCCAGGTGCCGGGGGCCCTGGAGGGGGGTGAAGGGGTGCAGCTCGCGGGGGCGGGGACCGCCGACGAGCCGGTCCCAGGCGTCGGAGGCGAGGCCGGCGACGCAGGCGAGGGCGTCGTCACGGGCGCGGAAGGCGACGGACCGGGTCAGTCCGGAGAGCTCCTGGAGTCCTTCGCGCACGTCGGTCTCCCGGCCGGGCGTGACGGTGAGGGTGAGGAAGAGGGCGGCCTTGGTGGGCGGGCCGAGGACGGGCTGGGGGAAGGCCATGCGACTCCCGTCGAGAGCGGATACCGACAAAGGGCGTTTCTCGCTTGAATAAGACACTTCTCGTGTGAAGAAGTACATCTCACACGAATCCATGACCGAATCGGCGCCAGCGTATCCAGGGGAGGTCGGGCCCGCAGCCCGTCGCCGGGCCCCCGCCCGCCGGAATGGCGGCCGTCCCGGGCCCGGCTTAGCCTGCCGGGAGGGGCGGTACGTGTTCCCTCGCGCCCCGTGCGCCGGAAGGGTGGCAGGCCCATGACCCTCGAACGAGACGAGCAGCGGGACGCCCCGGAGCCGCGGGTGGGCCCCGTCCCCGACGGCGAGCCGGAGGTCCGGCCCTACCACCACCCGGCGGCCGGCTGGGGCGCCGCCAAGAGCGTGACGCGGTTCATGGCCAGGGAGGGCGCGCTGCCCGTCGACGGCCCCCGGGCGATCATGAAGATGAACCACGAGCGCTCCGGCTTCGACTGCCCCGGCTGCGCGTGGCCCGACGACACCAAGGGCCTCCACCTCGACATCTGCGAGAACGGGATCAAGCACGTCACCTGGGAGATGACCCGCAAGCGGGTCGGCCGCGACTTCTTCGCCGCGCACTCGGTGACCGAGCTGGCCGGGTGGACGGACTACGCCCTGGAGAACGAGGGCCGGCTGACCGAGCCGATGGCGTACGACCCCGACAGCGACCACTACGTGCCGATCAGCTGGAAGGACGCCTTCGACCTGGTCGGCCGCGCCCTCCGCGAGCTGGACGACCCGAACCAGGCGTCCTTCTACACCTCGGGCCGCCTCGGCAACGAGGCCACGTTCCTCTACCAGCTCCTCGCCCGGGAACTGGGCACCAACAACCTGCCCGACTGCTCCAACATGTGCCACGAGGCCAGCGGCCGGGCCCTGACGGCCTCGCTGGGGACCGGCAAGGGCACCGTCGACCTCGCCGACTGGGAGACCGCCGACGCGCTGTTCATCCTCGGCGTCAACGCTGCGTCCAACGCTCCCCGCATGCTGACCGCGCTCGCCGAGGCGTACCACCGGGGGGCGCGGATCGTGCACGTCAACCCGCTGGTGGAGGCCGCCGCGACCCGCACGATCATCCCGCACGACTTCAAGGACATGGCGACCTTCCGCGCCACGCCGACGTCCACGCTGAACCTCCAGCCGCGGATCGGCGGCGACATGGCGTTCCTGCGCGGAATGGCCAAGGCCGTCCTCGAACAGGCGGTGTCCGATCCCAAGGCGCTCGACCGGGAGTTCGTGGAGCGCCACACGGCCGGGTTCGAGGAGTACCGGGCGGTCTGCGCGGCCACGCCGTGGGACGAGATCGAGCACCAGTCCGGGCTCGCCCGCGAGGACATCCTGGAGGCCGCCCGGGTGTACCGGGAGGCGGACCGGTCGATCATCAGCTGGTGCCTCGGCGTGACCCAGCACGAGCACGGCGTCGACACGGTCCGGGAGATCGTCAACCTCCTGCTGCTGCGCGGCAACCTGGGCCGCGAGGGCGCCGGCCCCTCCCCCGTGCGCGGCCACAGCAACGTCCAGGGCAACCGCACCTGCGGCATCGACCACCGCCCGGCCGACGCGTTCCTGGACCGGCTCGCCGAGGTCTGCGGGATCGACCCGCCGCGCGCCCACGGCCTCGACACCGTGCGGACCATCGAGGCGATGCACCGCGGGGACGTGAAGGTCTTCGTCGGCATGGGCGGCAACTTCGCGCTGGCCGCGCCCGACACCCCGGTGACGTACGAGGCGCTGCGGAACTGCGAACTGACCGTCCAGGTCAGCACCAAGCTCAACCGCAGCCATGTGGTGCACGGGCGGCGGGCGCTGATCCTGCCGTGCCTCGGCCGCACCGAGAGGGACCACCAGCGCAAGGGCGAGCAGGCCACCTCCGTCGAGGACTCGATGAGCATGGTCCACCTGTCGCGCGGGATGAAGAAGCCCGCGTCGCCGCACCTGCTGTCCGAGCCGGCGATCGTCGCGGGCATGGCGCGGGCGGCGCTCCCCGACAGCACGACGCCGTGGGCCTGGTACGTGGAGGACTACGACCGGATCCGGGACACCATGGCCCGGGTGCTGGACGGCTTCGAGGACTTCAACCGGCGGGTACGGCTGCCGCTGGGCTTCCGCATCAAGCAGCCGGCCCGCGAGCTGGTCTTCCTGACGCCCTCGGGGAAGGCCGAGTTCTCCTCGGCGCCGCTGCCGGACGTCGTCCCGGAGCCGGGCACGCTCGCCCTGGGCACGATGCGCTCGCACGACCAGTGGAACACCACGATCTACTCCGACGACGACCGCTACCGGGGCGTGAAGAGCCTGCGCACGCTGGTCTTCATGAACCGCGCCGACATGCGCGAGCGCGGCATCACGGAGCTCTCCCCCGTCGACGTCACGGCCACCGCGCGGGACGGCAGCCGGCGGTCCCTGCACGGCTATCTGGCGGTCCCGTACGACATCCCGCGCGGCTGCGCGGCCGGGTACATGCCGGAGATGAACGTGCTGGTCGCCCTGGGCGACTACAGCACCCAGAGCGACCAGCCGATCATGAAGCACCTGAAGGTCGTGATCGAGCCCTCCGGCTGAGCCCGGCCGTCACCCCGGGCCCGGTCCCGGGGTCGTACGGACCTCCCGGCCGGCGACCGCCAGCAGGCCCAGGAGGCGGCCGCCCGGCATGCGCGCGGTCCCGCTGACCGAGCCGGAGCGGACGGTCCTGGTGGGGCTCGTGGCACCGGGGCCCGCGAGCCGGCCCCGGTGCAGGCCCGCGCGCTCACCGTGCTGGCGGCCGGGACCGACGTCGCGGGGGCGCTGGAGCACCCACCCGGGGAGGCGTGCCGGGGCACCCGTGCCCGCCTGCCGGAGCGGGCGTGCGCGGGTGCCTCCGTACGGTGGGGCGGTGCGTCAGGCCGCGGCCGTGGCCTCCTCGGGCGCGCCCTTGCGGACGGTGCAGTGCAGGGAGTCGTCGACGACGTCCGCGACGATCGTGTCGCCCGGGTCCGCCTCGCCGCTCAGGAGGAGGGCGGCGACGCGGTTGTCGAGCTCGGTCTGGATGGTGCGGCGCAGCGGGCGGGCGCCGAACTCGGGCTGGTATCCGTGGGCGACGAGGAGCTTCGTCGCGGCCTCGGTGACCTCCAGGGTCATGCCCTGGGCGTGGACGCGGTGCTTGCTGCGGTCGAGGAGGTGCCCGACGATCTCGGTGAGGTCCTTCTCGGTGAGGCTGTGGAAGACGATGATGTCGTCGATGCGGTTGAGGAACTCGGGCAGGAACCGGCCCCGCAGGTCCTCCATCAGCTCGTCCTTCAGCTCGGCCGCGTCGCCCTCGTGGGCGAGGATCCGGTGGGCGCCGATGTTGGACGTCATGATGACGACGCAGTGGCGGAAGTCGACGGTGCGGCCCTGGCCGTCCGTCAGGCGCCCGTCGTCGAGGACCTGGAGGAGGGTGCTGAAGACGTCCTGGTGGGCCTTCTCGATCTCGTCGAAGAGGACGACGCTGTACGGCTGGCGGCGGACCTTCTCGGTGAGCTGGCCGGCCTCCTCGTAACCGACGTATCCGGGCGGGGCGCCGACGAGGCGGGCGACGGTGTGCTTCTCCTGGAACTCGCTCATGTCGAACCGGATCATCCGGTCCTCGTCGCCGAAGAGCAGCTCGGCGAGGGTCTTGGCGAGTTCGGTCTTGCCGACGCCGGTGGGGCCGAGGAAGAGGAAGGAGCCGACGGGCCGGTCGGGGTCGCCCATGCCGGCGCGGTTGCGGCGGACGGCCTCGGAGACGGCGGTGACGGCCTCGTCCTGGCCGACGATCCGGGCGTGCATCTCCTCCTCCAGCTTGAGGAGCTTCTCCTTCTCGCTGGTGGTGAGCTGGGCGACGGGGATCCCGGTGCGGCGGGAGACGATGTCGGCGATGTCGGCGGCGGTGACGGAGACGACGCCCTCGCGGCGCTCCTCGATGCCGGCCAGTTCGCCCTCGACCCCGGCGATCTCCTCCTTGAGCTGCTTGGCCTTCTCGAACTCCTCGGCGGCGACGGCCTGGTCCTTCTCGCGGCGCAGCTTGGCGAGCCGGTCCTCGCGGCTGATCACCTCGGTGGAGCGGCCGGCGCTGCGCAGCCGGACCCGGGCTCCGGCCTGGTCCATGAGGTCGATGGCCTTGTCGGGGAGGAAGCGGTCGCTGATGTACCGGTCGGAGAGTTCGGCGGCGGCGGCGAGGGCGCCGTCGGCGAACCGGACCTGGTGGTGGGCCTCGTACGCGTCGCGGAGTCCTTCGAGGATCTGGACGGTCTCCTCGACGGTCGGCTCGGGGATGAGGACGGGCTGGAAGCGGCGTTCGAGCGCGGCGTCCTTCTCGATGTACCTGCGGTACTCGTCGATGGTGGTGGCGCCGACGACGTGCAGTTCGCCGCGGGCGAGGGCGGGTTTGAGCATGTTGCCGGCGTCCATGGAGCCCTCGCCGGTGGCGCCCGCGCCGACGACGGTGTGCAGCTCGTCGATGAAGAGGATGATCGCGCCCTCGGACTTCTGGACGTCCTCGATGACCTTCTTGAGGCGTTCCTCGAACTGGCCGCGGTACTGGGCCCCGGCGACCATGCCGGAGAGGTCGAGGGAGACGACCCGCTTGTCCTTGAGGGTGTCCGGCACTTCGCCGGCGACGATCCGCTGGGCGAGGCCCTCGACGATGGCGGTCTTGCCGACGCCGGGCTCGCCGATGAGCACGGGGTTGTTCTTGGAGCGCCGGGAGAGGATCTCGACGGTCTGCTCGATCTCCTCGGCCCGGCCGACGACCGGGTCGAGCTTGCCCGCCCTGGCCTCTTCGGTGAGGTCGCGGCCGAACTCGTCGAGGGTGGTGGCGGGCTCCTTGGGCGCGGCCGGGGCCGTGGTGTCGCCGCCGCGCGCGGCCTGGTCGGTCACGCCGCGCAGCTTGGAGACGTCGAGGTCCTCGGCGCGCAGGTAGCGGGAGGCGCCGGAGTCGGCGTCGCCGAGGAGGGCGCTGAGGATGTGCTCGGGGCCGATGTACGAGACGCCGGCGGCCTGCGAGGTGGCGTGGGCGAGCGCGAGGGTCCGCTTGGCGGCCGGGGTGAGGCCCGGTTCGGCGGAGGGCTCTGCGGCCACGTGGGGCAGCACCTTGGCGATCTTGTCGGCGAGCGCGTCCGGGTCGACTCCGGAGCGGGCGAGCAGGCGGCGGGTGGGCTCGACCTGGGTGGCGGCCCAGAGCAGGTGCTCGGTGTCGAGGTCGGTGGTGCCGTCCTCGACGGCCTTGCGCGTGGCCGTGTTGAGGAGTTCGTGGGAGGACTCGGTGAGGAGCCGGCCGATGGGGACGCGCTGGACGGCCGGCGGTGACGACGCCGGCGACATTCCGAAGAAGCGGTTCAGCAGGTCGCCGAAGGGGTCGGAGGGACCGAAGGAGGAACCAAACGCCATCGACATGATCAGTGCTCCGGGAAGGGCGTGGGGGTCACCTAGGAGGTCACCCAGGTGGTCACCAAGGGGTCACCCTCACTCAAACCCGGCCGCCACCGGTCCGCAAACGGAACCGGCGGGCCGGCCGGGGCGGGCGCGCCGCTCAGTCGGCGATGCGGCGCAGGAAGTCGGCCGGGGCGATGACCGGGGTGTCGTCGGGGCCGCCGACGGCGAGGTCCTCCTCGTCGTAGCGGACGACGGGCGTGCCGAGGATGCCGAACTCGGCGAAGTTGGCGACCACCTGACCGGCCCACGGGAGATAGGTGCCCTCGGTGACCTTGCGGTCGAAGTCCGGGGAGCGCAGCCCGTCCACCCGGCTCGCGACGTCGAGCAGCGCGGCCGGGTCGGCGAAGCGGTCGTCCGCGCCGGGCGGGAACGGCTGGGCGGCGAAGAGCGCGGCGAGATAGTCCAGGAACGGGCCCTGCCCCGCGTCGCTGGCGGCGCCGAGCGCGGAGACCGCGCGCCGGGAGCCGCTGCCGCCGACGGTGTCGTCGAGGGTGGCCGCGAAGTGGAAGCGGACGACGAGCCGCCCCTCGTCGGCGGCCGCGCGGAAGGTGTCGAGCAGGCTTTCGGCCATCCGGCGGCTGCCCGGGTCGCGCAGCTCCAGGAAGACCCGCAGGACATGCGGCGCGCCGGGGTCCCCGTAGTACACAGCGGCGCCGTGGGCTCCGGTCGTATGCGCGGGATTCATGGGACGAGCTTCGCACGGGAGGACGAACGGCACGACCGCTGACGGCGGTCGCGGGCACGGGCCGGCCCGCCCCTACGATCGGCGGAATGACCACTCCGGACGCCCCCGCCCCGCTGATCCGCGCCGCGACCGAGGCCGACCTCGACGCGGTCGCCGCGATCTACGCGCACTACGTGGACCACACGGTGGTCACCTTCGACGAGACGCCGCCGCCGGTGTCCTCCTGGCGCACCCGCCTGGCCGAGCTGTCCGCCCGCGGCCTGCCGTTCCTGGTGGCGGAGGACGCCGGGCGGATCGCCGGGTACGCGTACGCCTCGCCGTGGCGTCCGAAGCCGGCGTACCGCCACTCCGTCGAGAACTCGGTCTACCTCGCCCCGGAGGAGACGGGCCGGGGTCTGGGCGGTTCCCTGATGGAGGCTCTGGTGGCGGCCTGCACGGCGGCGGGCGCGCACCAGATGATCGCCGTGATCGCGGACTCGGGGACGGCCGCGTCGCTCGCCCTCCACCGGCGTCTCGGCTTCACGGAGGCGGGCCGCCTGAGGTCGGTGGGCCTCAAGCACGGGCGCCGGCTGGACACGATCCTGCTCCAGCGGACCCTGGCGACGGGCGAGGAGTCCGCCCACTGAGAGGACCGTCCACGGGTCGGGCGGGCGCGGCTAGGGTGACCCCGCCCGCCGCCGGCACCCGAGCGGCCGGGCGTCTCCTGCCCTCCGATCTCCCCCGAGGATGCCCATGTTCCCCGTCAACGAGTACTTCGACGGCACGGTCAAGTCGATCGCGTTCACCCAGGAGGAGGGCCGGGCCACCATCGGCGTCATGGCCCCCGGCTCCTACGAGTTCGGCACCGCCGCCCCGGAGACCATGCACGTGGTCAGCGGCGCCCTGACGGTCCTCCTGCCCGGCACGGCCGACTGGCGCACCTACGCGGCCGGCGAGCGGTTCGAGGTCCCCGGCGACAGCGCGTTCCGGCTCCAGGTCGCGGTGGACACGGCGTACCTCTGCGAGTACCGCTGACCTGACACCGACCGACCCCGCACCGCCTGCCGGCGGCACCGGCCGACCTGGCACCGGTCGACTGGCACCACCTGGCCTGGCACCGGCGGCGGGGCGGTGCGGTCGCCGGGCTCAGAGCGGGACGACCGTCGTCTCGGTCGCCTTCACGCTCGTCCACACGGGCACGCCGTCGGCCAGGCCGAGTTCCGCCGCGGCCTGCGGCGTGATCTCGGCGACGAGGTCCGGCGTCCGCCCGGAGGTGATGAGGACCCGCAGCCGGCTGCCGCTGCTGGTGATCTCGCGTACGGTGCCGGGCCAGACGTTGCGGGGGCTGCCCGCGGGTTTCTCGCGGTGGACCGACACCGCCTCGGGCGCGACGACCGCCAGCGCGCGCGTGCCGGGCGGCGGGGGGTCGGCCGCGACCAGGTCACCCCCTGCGTCGAGGGTCAGGCCCTCGGCGGTGGCCGTGCCCGGCCAGGCGTTGCGGCCCAGCATGCGGGCCACCCAGGGCGAGCGCGGATGGCGGGTGACCTCGGCCGGAGGGGCGTCCTGCAGGGCACGGCCCTCGTCGAGGACGAGCACCCGGTCCGCGAGCGAGACCGCCTCGACGGGGTCGTGGGTGACGATCAGGCACACACCGCCGAAGCCCGCCAGGTGGGTGCGGAGCGTGTGCCGCACCTGGGCCCGGGTCGTCTGGTCGAGGGCGGCGAGCGGTTCGTCGAGGACGAGGAGCCGCGGGCGGGCGGCCAGCGCGCGGGCCAGGGCCACCCGCCCGGCCTGCCCGCCGGACAGCTGGGCGGGCCTGCGGTGCGCCAGGTGGCCCACCCCGAGGCGGTCGAGCCAGCCCTGCGCCTCCCGCCGGGCCTCGGCCCGTGCGACGCCCTGCGCGCGCAGCCCGTACGCGGTGTTGGCGAGGGCCGTCAGATGGGGGAAGAGGGCGCCGTCCTGCGGGACCCACGCGACCCGCCGCCGGTGCGGGGGCAGGGCGGTGACGTCCTCGTCGCCGAGCCGGAGGTCCGCGTGGGCCCGGGGGGTCAGCCCGAGGAGGGCCCGCAGCAGGGTGGTCTTGCCGGCGCCGTTGGGTCCCACGACGGCGATGGTCGTGCCGGGGTCGGCGTCCAGGGTGAGCCGGGTGAAACCGGTGACCTCGGCGTGCAGTCCCCAGCGGCCCGCCGGGGGGATGGGCGGGCCCGCCGGAGCCGGAGGCTCCGGTGCGGACTCGACGGGTCCTCCGCCGCGGACGCGGCGGTCCGCCGGGGTGCCCGTCCACCGCCCCCGCAGGGCGATCAGGACCGCCATCGCGATGGCCAGCAGGAGCAGGGAGACCGAGGTCGCGGCCTCCGGCTCGTCCTGGAGCAGCAGATAGACCTGGAGCGGCAGGGTCTGGGTGGTGCCGGGCAGGTTGCCGGCGAAGGTGATGGTGGCGCCGAACTCGCCGAGCGCCCGCGCCCAGGTCAGCGCCGCGCCCGCGAGGACGCCCGGCGCGACCATCGGCAGGGTCACGGTGAAGAAGACCCGGAGCGGTGAGGCGCCGAGGGACGCCGCCGTCTCCTCGTACCGGGGCCGCAGTCCGCCGAGCGCGCCCTCCAGGCTGATGACGAGGAAGGGCATGGCGACGAAGGTCGCCGCGAGCACGGCCCCCGAGGTGTGGAAGGGGAGCGTGATGCCGAAGGTGTCCCGCAGCCAGGGGCCGAGGAGCCCGCGGCGGCCGAAGGCGAGGAGCAGCGCCACGCCGCCGACGGTCGGCGGCAGCACCATCGGCAGCAGGACCAGCGAGCGGACGAACGCCTTGCCGGGGAAGGGCACCCGGGCCAGCAGCCAGGCGAGCGGGACGCCGAGCAGCAGCGAGAGGCCGAGCGCCCAGAAGGAGACGAGCAGCGAGAGCTTGAGCGCCTGGACGGTGCCGAGTGCGCTCAGGTGCTCCGCGAGCTCGCCCCACTCGGTCCGGACGAGGATGCCGAGCAGCGGCAGGGCCAGGAAGGCCACCGCCGCCAGCGCGGGCAGCGCCAGGGCGAGCGGCGGCCTGGCGCCGGACGTGCGGACGCGCGCGCGTGTCATGGCTTCTGGAAGCCCGCGTCCTGGAGGATCTTCTGGCCTTCCGGCGAGGACAGCCAGGCGACGAACGCGGCGGCGGCCTCGGCGTGCTCCGAGTCCTTCAGCGTGGCGGCCGGGTACTGGGCGACGGCGTTCTGGTCGTCCGGGATCTCGACGGCGTCGACCTTGTCCCCGGCGCTCTCGGCGTCGGTCCGGTAGACCAGGCCGGCGTCGGCCTCGCCGAGCTCGACCTTGCTGAGCACGGAGCGCACGTTCGGCTCCTGCGAGACCGGCTTCACCGTGATCTTCTGGGCGTCGAGGATCTTCTTGCTGTACTTGCCGGCCGGGACCTCGGGGGCCGCGAGGACGACCTTGAGCTTGGGGTCGGCGAGGTCCTTCAGGGCGTCGACCTTGAAGGGGTTGCCCTCGGCGGTGGCGATGACGAGCCGGTTCCTCGCGATGATCGCCGGGGTGCCGGTCTCGGCCTTCACCTTGTCCATGCTCTTGGTGTCGGCGGTGACCAGGACGTCGGCGGGCGAGCCCTGCGACACCTGGGCGACCAGCTCCTGCGAGCCGGCGAAGGAGAAGGTCAGCTTCGTGCCGGGATGGGACTTCTCGTACGCGGCTCCCGCGGTCCTGAAGACGTCGGTGAGGGACGCGGCGGCGAGGACCGTGAGGTCGGCGCCCTCGGCGCCGGCGTCGTTCTTGGTGTCGTCGCCGGTGCCGCAGGCCGCGAGCGGCACGAGCAGGGCGGCGGTGAACACGGCGGCGACGGCGCGGCGGCCGGCGGAGGTGCGGGCGAGGGTGAGGGACATGAGGGTCGTGGCTCCCGGGGTCAGGCGCGGTCGATGTGCACGCTGGTGGACTTCACGCGGGCGGTGGCCCGCATGCCGACCTCCAGCCCCAGCTCCTCCACGGCCTCCCTGGTCAGCAGGGAGACCAGCCGGTGGGGACCGGCCTGGATGGTGACCTGGGCGGCGACGTCCCCGAGCTTGACCGCCGTGACGATCCCCGGGAACGCGTTGCGGGCCGACGTGTACGACGGGTCGTCGCCCTCGCCCTCGCCCTGCGCGATCTCCACGGCGAACGCGGCGAGCGATCGGCCGTCGATCACGCGCCGCCCGCTGTCGTCGCGGTGGGTGGCGACCCTGCCCGCGTCCGCCCAGCGGCGCGCCGTGTCGGGGCTGACGCCGAGGAGACGTGCGGCCTGTCCGATGGTGTAGGACTGCATGTGCGACACCGTAGGCCGTTCGAGATCTCATCTGCAACAAGATCATGCGACCCTCCATCGCTGATGCGAGGAGGGTCGTAGAAAACGACGAGAGGGGGCACCCGGCCCCCTCTCCGCCACGGTCGGCACACGCCGCGGGGGTCAGCGGCGGACGCGGGGCATGCCCAGGCCGATCCAGGAGATGATCTCGCGCTGGATCTCGTTGTTGCCGCCGCCGAAGGTGAAGATCACGGCGGAGCGGTAGCCGCGTTCGAGTTCGCCGTGCAGGACGGCGCCGGGGGAGCCCTCCTTGAGGGCGCCGGCGGCTCCGACGACCTCCATGAGGGCGGCGTAGGCGTCGCGGCGGGCCTCGGAGCCGTAGACCTTGACGGCGGAGGCGTCCTGGGGGGTGAGGGTGCCGTGGTGGACGGCGTTGACCATCTGCCAGTTGAGGAGCTTCATCGCGTCGAGGCGGGTGTGGGTGCGGGCGAGGGTGCGGCGGACCCAGGGCAGGTCGATGACCCGGCGGCCGTCGGAGAGGAGGGTGTCGGCGGCCCAGCGGCGCACGTCGTGGAGGGCGCGGATCGCCATGGTGCCGTGGGCGGCAAGGGTGACGCGCTCATGGTTGAGCTGGTTGGTGATGAGCCGCCACCCCTTGTTCTCCTCGCCGACCCGGCGCGAGACGGGGACGCGGACGTCGTCGTAGTAGCTGGCGGTGGTGTCGTGCGAGGCCAGGGTGTTGATCACCGTGCACGAGTAGCCGGGGTCGGTGGTCGGCACCAGGAGCATGGTGATGCCCTTGTGGGGGGCGGCGTCCGGGTCGGTGCGGACCGCGAGCCAGACCCAGTCGGCGGTGTCGCCGTTGGTCGTCCAGATCTTCTGCCCGTTGACGACGTAGGTGTCCCCCTCGCGCACCGCGCGGGTCTTCAGGGCCGCGAGGTCGGTGCCGGCGTCGGGTTCGCTGTAGCCGATGGCGAAGTCGATCTCGCCGGAGAGGACGCGGGGCAGGAAGTACGCCTTCTGCTCGTCGGTGCCGAACTGCATGATCGTCGGGCCGACCGTGTTCAGGGCCATGAGCGGCAGCGGGACGCCCGCCTGCGCGGCCTCGTCGAAGAAGATGAACTGCTCCATCGGCGTGAGGCCGCGCCCGCCGTACTCGGTGGGCCAGCCGACGCCGAGCCAGCCGTCCGCGCCGAGGCGGCGGATCGTCTCCCGGTAGAAGCGCTTCTGGGCGGCCGGGTCCCCGTACCGGCTGTGCACGTCCTCGGGGACGAGTTCCGCGAAGTAGGCCCGCAGCTCGGCGCGCAGGCGGTTCTGTTCCGGCGTGTACTGCAGGTGCATCCCGGCCTCCCGTGGCGGCTCCGTCGTCCCTCGGCACGACGGCCGTCACGGTAGAACGTGTTTCACAAATGTGGAAGGCCCGGGGCGCGGCACATGCCGGCCCGGGCCCCGGGTACGCGCGCGTGCCCGGACCGGGGGCGCGCGGGTCGGACCTTACGGAAGGAGTTCGTCCAGGGATGCGCGGCCCTTCTCCGCCATCCGGCGCTCGGCCCAGGCCAGGGTCTCCGGCGTCACGTCCCGGCCGGAGGCGAGCACCAGGTCCTCCGCCGTGAACTCGCCCTCCGAACCGGAGTGCAGCAGCCGGTCGGGCGTCGGTACGTCCCCCCGGGACATCTCGTCGGGCTCAGCGTTCATGCCGTCTCCTCCATGCTTCTGCGGGTGGGTCCCGGCACTCGCCATTCTCGTGTCCGCTCCCCCGCCCCGCATCCGGGCGCCCCGCGCGGCCCCGGGCACCGCCGTCCGCCGCAGCAGACCGGCCCCCTCCCCCACCGGGAGCGCCGCGCCCGCCGCGTACTCCGCGTCGTACGCCTCCGGGGCGAGGGCGGCCCGCAGCACGGCCTCCGCGCGGCGCCGGATCAGGGTGTCCGTCTGCGGGGTGTACGGGCGGAAGCCGCCGCCCCGGCCCCCGCCGGCGTGGGCGTCGTACGCGCCGAGGAGCCGGGCCCCGGCACGGGCGTCACCGCTCCGGCCGCGCCCGCCGAGCGCCCACGCGCCGGTCGCGAACTGGGCGACCAGCAGGTACGGCGCCACCAGATGCGCCAGGGTCTCCAGGTCGTCGACCGCGCGGGCGAGCCGGTCCAGGGCCCGGTCGTACGAGCCGTCCAGGCAGTCCGCCCAGGCCCGCATGCCGCCGACGAGCCCCCAGAACATGGCCGGGGTGTGGTCGCCGAACTCCTGCTCCGCCCGGCCCAGCTGCTCCTGCGCCAGACCGGTGCGGCCGGTGTGCGCGTAGTGCTGGGCGAGCAGCAGCCGGCCGCTGCCCGCCGCCTCGGCGCCCCACTGGGCGGCCTCCTCGGCGGCGTGCGCGAGCAGCCGCTCCGCCTCCGTGTCGCCGGGCCGCAGCCGGAGCCGTACGGCCGCGAGGCGGGCGGTGAAGACGGGCACCTGGGAGCGGGCCCCGGCGTCCCCGGCCGCGGCGGCGGCCCGGCCGAAGTCCGCGGCGGCCTCGGCGAGCCGTCCGGCGCGCTCGTACGCCTCGCCGCGCGCCGCGAGGGACTCGGCGATGCCCCAGGCGTCGCGGGCCTCCTCGAAGAGGGCCAGGGCCTCGGCGGCCTCCTCCGGTCCGTCGCCGGCCAGCCGGGCCCGCATGAGCAGCGCGAAGGCCAGGTCCCAGGGGTCGCCGTCGGCACGGCAGGCGGCCACCAGGAGCGCCAGGGTCTCGTCGAGGCCGGTGAGCGCGCCGGTCATCAGCCGCGCGAAGAACCAGACGGTGCCGGGCTGGCGGCAGGTCTGCGGCAGGCCGGGCCGGTAGGCGGCGACGATGCCGCCGAGCCGGGCGCGGACCTCGGCCTCCCGTTCGAGGGCGGTGGCGCCCGATCCGCCCTGGGCGGCGAGCGCGTACAGCCGGACGCCGCGCCGGGCCTCGCGCAGCCGCTCCCCGGTCCACGGCGGCGGCACGTCGTGGCAGCGGCCGGGGAAGGGCTCGGCGGGCGGTGCGTCCGGGCCGAACGGATCGGGGCCGAAGGCGCTCGCGGCGGCGGACCAGGCGCGGGAGTCCTGCTGGTGGTTGCGGAGCTGCCAGAACCAGGACAGCGAGTGGACCAGGCACAGGACCTCCTGTTCCGCCCCGGCCGCGAGCGCGGTCCGCAGGGCGGCGCGCAGGTTGTCGTGCTCGCGCTCGAAGAGGGCGAGGGTGAGGGTCTGGCGGGGGCCGCGGAGCGCGGGGTCGGTGGTGCGGGCGAGTTCGCGGTAGTACGTGAGGTGGGCCCGCTCGACGGCCGCCCGCTCACCCGCCTCGTCCAGCCTCTCCCCCGCGTACTCCGCCACCGTCTCCAGGAGCCGGAACCGCATCCCCGACTCCTCCGGCGCCGACACCACCAGCGACTTGTCCACCAGCGCAC
>NZ_JBHYKM010000047.1:0-13871 GCF_042741435.1 Streptomyces sp. NPDC058955
TCCCGCTCGGCCGGCGCCGCGCCGGCGCCCGCACCCCCCCCCCCGTCCAGGATCCGGGCCAGACCGAAGCGGAACTCGTCGTCGGGACCGTCCGCCCGGTCCAGGACACCCGACTCGATCACCTGCGCCACCTGCGGGAAGGCCGCCGGGTCGACCAGTCGGCGCAAGGTCCGGCTGTACTGGCCCATCGCCTCCTCCGGCGCGGCGCCGGACGCCTCCACCGCGTCGGCCAGCTCCGCCATCATCAGCGCGTCGCTCTTCACGAAGCCGGCCACCAGCAGCGTCACCGAGATCTTGGTGCCCGCGTCGAGGCCGGTGCCGTCCAGCGCGAGCAGCGCCTTCTCCCACCAGGCCACCGCGTGCGGCGTCGCGGGCGGGCCGGAGACCGGCACCCGCAGCAGCCACAGATCGCGCAGATAGACCGCGCGCATGGCCCAGGCCCAGCGCTCCAGCCGCTCCCGCCAGGGGACCTCGGGGCCGAACAGCTCGGGCGGCGCGCCCGTCGCGGCCTCCTGCATCAGGACGTACAGCTCCTGCTTGGCGGAGACGTACCGGTAGAGGGACATCGTCGAGACGCCCAGCTCCTTGGCGACCCGCCCCATCGACACGGCGGCGAGGCCCTCCGTCGAGGCGAGCTCCACCGCGGCGGCGACGACCCGGTCCTGGCTCAGCCCCGGCTTCGGGCCCTTGGTGGGGCGCTCGCGCAGCCCCCAGGCGGCCTCGACGGACGGCGGCAGAAACGTCCCGCCGTCCTCCCCGGGCACCGTCCGGTCCTTCTCGCCCGCCATCCGCGCCGCCTCCTGAGCTCGCTCGCTTGACGCCCATCCTAGTAATGCGTAACCCTTACACAGTAACGCGTATGGCATACGCAGTACGCCGCGAGCGCGGCAGAAGGGGACACCCATGCCTCCCGCCATCGAGACCACCGGCCTGACCAAGACCTACGGCACCGTCCGCGTCCTCGACGCCCTCGACCTCCGCGTCGAGGCCGGCACCGTCTTCGCCCTCCTCGGGCCCAACGGCGCCGGCAAGACCACCACCGTCCGCATCCTCGCCACCCTCACCGCCCCCGACGGCGGGCACGCGCGCGTGGCGGGCCACGACGTCGTCACCGAGCGCGCCGCCGTCCGCCGCGCGATCAGCCTCACCGGCCAGTACGCGGCCGTCGACGAGACCCTGACCGGCGCCGAGAACCTCCGCCTCACCGCCCGGCTCTCCGGCCTCTCCCGCCGGGCCGCCGCCCGCCGCGCCGACGAACTCCTCGAACGCTTCCGGCTCACCGACGCCCGCGACCGGCAGGCGAAGACGTACTCCGGAGGCATGCGCCGCCGCCTCGACCTCGCCGCGGGGCTCGTCCGCGACCCCGGCACCACCCGGGTCGTCTTCCTCGACGAACCCACCACAGGGCTCGACCCGCGCAGCCGCAACGAACTCTGGGACGTCGTCCGGGAGCTGTCCGCCCACGGCACCACCGTCTTCCTCACCACCCAGTACCTGGAGGAGGCCGACCGGCTCGCCCACCGCATCGCCGTCCTCGGCGGCGGCCGCACCCTCGCCGAAGGCACCGCCGAGGAACTGAAGAACCGTTACGCGGGCCACCGCCTCGACCTCGTCGCCCGCGACCGGGACGCCTACCTCCGGCTCACCCCGCACGCCACCGCCCACACCCCGGAGAGCCTCACCCTCGGCGTCCCCACCGACGGCAGCGCCGCCCACGTCCGCGCCCTGCTCGACGAACTCGACCCCCACCGCACCGACATCGAGCGCTTCGCCCTGCACAGCGCGACCCTCGACGACGTCTTCCTCCACCTCACCGGCAGCACGAAGGAGCCGAGCCATGTCTGACCCGACCGCCGGGCCGCTCGCCACCACCACCGCCCTCGTCGGACGCGGCATCCTGCTCAGCCGGCGCAACCTCGACGCCGTCATCACCTCGCTGATGATGCCGGTGCTGCTGATGCTGGTCTTCGTCTACTTCTTCGGCGGGGCCATCGACACCGGCCACGACCGGTACGTCACCTACGTCGTGCCCGGCGTCCTCGTCCTGTGCGCCGGCTTCGGCGCCGCCGCCACCGCCGTCTCCGTCAGCGACGACATGCGGCGCGGCACCGTCGACCGGCTCCGCACCCTCGACGTCGGCGCCGTCCCCTTCCTCACCGGACACGTCGTCGCCACCGTCGCCCGCAACCTCCTGGCCACCGGGCTCGTCCTCGCCGTCGCCGCCCTCATCGGCTTCCGCCCCGCCGCCACCCCCGCCGGCTGGCTCGCCGCGATCGCCCTGCTCGTCGCCTACATCACGGTCGTCTCCTGGATCTCCGCCGCGGCCGGCCTCCTCGCCCGCACCCCCGAGGCGGCCAACGCCTTCACCTTCTTCGTGATGTTCCTGCCCTACCCGAGCAGCGCCTTCGTCCCCATCGACACCATGCCGAGCTGGCTGCACGGCTTCGCCGAGCACCAGCCCATCACCCCGCTCATCGAGTCCATGCGCGGCCTCCTCCTCGACCAGCCGGTCGGCGACGCGCCCTGGACCGCCCTCGCCTGGTGCGGCGGCCTCCTGCTCCTGGCCGTCACCGCCTCCGGCGCCCTCTTCCGCCTGCGGACCCGGTAGCGCTAGAAGATGTCCGGGGAGAACGGCCGCAGCGGGGTGCGGAAGAGCAGATTCGCCCGCGCCGCCGCGCCCGGCACCGCCTCCTCGACCAGCCCCAGCAGCGCCAGCCGCACCGCCGACTCGTCGCCGAGCACCAGCCGGGCCAGCTCCGCCACGTCGAGGACGAGATCGGCCGAGGCGGTGGTACGGGTGCAGCGCGCGCCCTTCGGCGAGGCGTCGAGGAGATACCGCCCGCCCGCGAACCCGTCCCCGTCCCGCACGTCGAGGACCAGACCGTCCGTCACCGGGTACGTCCGCTCCTCCAGCACCCGCGCCACGTCGAGGACCCGCAGCCACAGCATGTCCGCGTGGGACACCGTCCGGGCGGCCCGCGGGTCCGGCAGCAGCAGCGGCAGCGGGTCGTCCGGCGGACGGTGGCCCGACCGCACGGTCACCACCCAGTCCACCGAGCAGACGAACCGCCACAGCGCGTGCTCCGCCGCCGGCGTCGCCGCGATCAGGTCCCGCACGGTCAGCGTGTTCTCCGGCTGCTTGGCGTCGCCCCACTTGTCGTCGCAGCGGTACGACACGTACCCCTCGGGCTCGCCCGACGCCGAGCGGTAGACCGCGTAGTACGGCTCCGTCCAGGGCTCCAGCTGGTGGCCCCCACCGGTGCCGACGTCCCAGTTGCGCGCCGAGCGGTCGGTCACGCCGGCCCGGACGCCCGCAAGCCGCCGGTGCAGCTCCGGCCCGATCCGGCGGATCTCCGCCCCGTCGGCCAGATCGATCCGGCCGCCGTCCTCCGGGCGCCCGCTGCGGCGCGGGTCGAGCCCGGCCCGGCGCAGGTCCACGCTCCACTCGGTGGTCCAGCCCGCCGGACCGAAGCCGTACCGGCCGTAGATCGGGTACTCGGCGGCGATCAGCGTCGCGACCGCGTCGCCCCGCTCCCGGGCCGCGTCGAGGTCCTTCGCCATCAGCCGACTCAGCAGCCCGCGCCGCCGGTGCGTCGGCGCCACCGTCACCTGGGTCACGGCGTCCGCCGTGAGGCTCCCGCCGCCGACCGTGCTCAGCTCCTGCCGGAAGGACCGGAAGGTGGCGACGACCCGCCCGTCCTCCAGGGCGGCACGGGTCCGGTCGAGATCGACATGGGCCAGCCGGTCGGCCACCAGCCCGTCAGGAACGACGGGCTCGTTCAGGAAACCCGTCCGCAACGCCCGCAGCCAGCCGGGGAACTCGGACTCCGTCACCGTGCGCAGTTCGACAGCCATCCCCCGACCCTACGCACGCCCCGCCGCCGGCCGCGCGCCAATTACGGGGCGCCCGGGCCGGGGCCGTCAGGCCCCCGAGGAGCCGTCAGGCCAGCAGGTCGTCGACCTGGGCCTCGCCCTCGCGGTAGCGGCGGGCGATCTCGGCGCCGCAGTCGTCGGCGGTCCGCTGGAGGGCCTGCCGGCGCTGCGAGATCTGCTGCTCGTAGCCCGCGAGCCGGCCCATCGCGGTGTGCAGCTCCTCGTCCGTCCGGGCCGTCAGGTCCGACAGCTCGACCTCCGACAGCATCTCGGCCGCGAGGCGCCGGTACTCCTCCCCGCGCGGCGTCGACAGCGTCACGTGCCGGGCCGAGGTGCGGTGCCGGGACGGCACGTCCGCGAGGATCTCGGAGAGCCGGTCGAGGACCGGCGCCTCCGGGTCCGTCCGGCGCGCCAGCTCGGCGCGCAGGATGTCGATCCGGCCCTGGAGCATCCGCCGCACATAGCTGAGATCGGCCTCGTCGCTCTGGGCGTCCCGGCGCAGCGCCCGCAGCTCGGACAGGCGCAGCCCGCCGAGTTCGTGCCCCGGGCGGCCGGACGGCGGCTCGGCGGTCCGCTGCACGGGCGGCCGCGCGACCGGCCCGCCGGGCGGCGCGCCGGCGGAGCGGATCAGCGGTACGGGGCCGGACGGCGTCGGCCCGGTGCTGGATGCACTCATGAGAATCGTCCCCTCGACCGGTGCGGAGCCGCACCGCCTCCTGGCATGGTGCCACTCCCGCACGCGCGCGTGCAGGCGCTCTGCACCCGTTCGGCCCCCAGAAATCCCCGATCGGTAGGTTGGGGCGCATGCGAGCTGTGGTGCAGAGGGTGGACGGCGCGAAGGTCGTCGTCGCAGGGGAGACGGTCGGCGAGATCACCGGCGAGGGGCTGTGCGTCCTGGTGGGGGTCACCCACGACGACACCCCCGAGAAGGCCGCCCAATTGGCGAGAAAGCTCTGGTCCGTCCGGGTGCTGGAGGACGAGAAGTCCTGCTCGGACGTGGACGCGCCGCTCCTGGTGATCTCCCAGTTCACGCTCTACGGCGACGCCCGCAAGGGCCGCCGCCCCACCTGGAACGCCGCGGCGCCGGGACCCGTCGCCGAACCCCTCGTCGACGAGGTCGTCGCACAGCTGCGGAAGCTCGGCGCCCACGTGGAGACGGGCCGCTTCGGGGCCGACATGCGCGTCAGCCTCACGAACCACGGCCCGTTCACGGTCCTGCTGGAGGTGTGAGCCGGCTACGGCTCGACGACGGTCTCCTGCGCGGCGGCCGTCGTCCCCGCCACCAGCGGCGCGTCCACCGGCACGTTCCGCTTCACCAGGGCCAGGGCGATCGGCCCCAGCTCGTGATGGCGCACGGCCGTGGTCACGAAGCCGAGCTGACGCCCGTCGGGACCGTCGGCGGCGAGCCGCAGCGGCGTGCCGTGCGCCGGCAGGGTCACCTCGCTCCCGTCCAGGTGCAGGAAGACCAGCCGGCGCGGCGGCTTCCCCAGGTTCTGCACCCGGGCGACCGTCTCCTGCCCCCGGTAGCAGCCCTTCTGCAGGTGCACGGCCGTGCCGATGAGCCCGACCTCGTGCGGGATGGTCCGGTGGTCGGTCTCGAAGCCGAGCCGCGGCCGGTGCCCCTCCACCCGCAGCGCCTCGTACGCGAGGATCCCGGCGGCCGGGCCGTGCGCGGCGGCGAAGGACTCCAGCTCGCCGCGCGGCAGGAAGAGGTCCCGCCCGTACGCCGTCTCCCGTACGACGACGCCCTCGGGCGTCTGCGCGGTGGACCCGGCCGGCAGGTGCACGACGGCGAACTCGTCCGTCCGGTCGGCGACCTCGACCCGGTAGAAGAACTTCATCGACTCCAGGTAGGCGATCAGCGCCTCCTGCGTGCCGGGCTCCACGTGCGCCCAGACCGTCTCGCCGTCGTCGACGAGCGACAGGGCGTGCTCGATGTGCCCGTTCGCGGAGAGGATCAGCGCCTCGGTGGCCTGGCCGACCGGCAGCTCGCTGACGTGCTGGGTGAGCAGCAGGTGCAGCCAGCTCAGCCGGTCGTCGCCGCTGACGGTGACGACGCCGCGGTGCGAGAGGTCGACGAAGCCCGCCCCGTCGGCGAGGGCGCGCTGCTCGCGGAACAGATCGCCGTAGTGGGCGGCGACGCCTTCGTCGCGGCCTTCGGCCGGTACGGCGCCCGGCAGGGACAGCAGGGAGCTCTTCATGGGAAAAGCCTACGACTCCGCGGCGGCGGCCTTCCGCGAGCATCCGGCGCACAACCCGAAGATCGCGAAGTGCTTCATGTCGGTCTCGAAGCCGAAGGTCTCCCGGAGCTTCCCGGTGAATTCGGCGGCCACCTCGACATCGGCCTCGATGACCTCGGAACAGTCCCGGCACACCAGGTGCAGGTGGTGGTGCCGGTCCGCGAGGTGATAGGTCGGGGCCCCGTGCCCCAGATGCGCGTGACTGACCAGCCCGAGCTCCTCCAGGAGCTCCAGGGTCCGGTACACGGTGGAGATGTTCACCCCGGAGGCGGTCCTGCGCACCTCGACGAGGATGTCGTCGGGCGTGGCGTGCTCCAGCACGTCCACCGCCTCCAGCACAAGCTGCCGCTGCGGCGTCAGCCGGTAGCCACGCCGCCGCAGGTCGCTCTTCCAGTCGGTGCTCACCACGCCCCCCAGTGTAGGAGGGCGCGGCGCGTCACCGGTGGTCCTACTTGAAGAAGGCGATGCCGTCGTCCGGCATGTCCGGGAGGTTGCGGGCCATCTCGGCGACCTCTTCCGGGGTGACGACCTTCTTCAGGTGGGCCGACATGTAGGGGCGGAGCGGGACCTCGGGGGTCGCCTTCTCGCCGACCCACATGAGGTCGCTCTTCACGTAGCCGTAGAGCCGCTTGCCGCCGGTGTAGGGGCCGGAGGCGGCGGTGCGGGCGACGGCGTCGGTGGCCAGGTCGATCTGCGGCTTCTGGTCGGCGAGCTCGCCGTACCAGACCTCGACGACGCCGTCGTCGCGGACCATCACGACCTCGACCTTGCGGTCCTTGTCGATCCGCCAGAAGCCGCTCTCGCTCTCCAGCGGGCGGACCTTGTTGCCGTCCTGGTCGAGGACCCAGGAGTGCGAGTGGTACTCCAGGAAGTCCCGGCCGTCGTGGCTGAAGGTCACGGACTGGCCGAAGTTGCACTTCTCGGCGCCCGGGAAGTCGGAGACGCCGGCGCCCTCCCAGGTTCCGAGCAGGAACGCGAGCGGGACGAGGTCCGGGTTGAGGTCGGACGGGATCTGGATCATGAGCGACTCAGACGATCTGTGAAGGGGGATCGGTGAACGAGGACGGACCGGACGGTCAGCGCTGGCCCTGGTACAGCTTCTTCACGGCCAGACCGGTGAAGGCGAGCACGCCGACGGCGACCAGGACCAGCAGGGTCTCGAAGAAAATGATCACAGGGTGCTCCTCGGCTGAGCGGTGAAGGCGGAACGGGCCGGACCCCAGCTTAGTGGGCGGGGGCCCGGCCCACGCGGTGAGGTGGGTCTCCGCGGATCTCCGCGGGGGCCGACCGGATCCCGGTGGATCCTCGTGGATCGCCGTCAGCCGAGCAGCTGCGCCTGAAGGGTCACGGTCTGCCGGAACGGGACCTCGGCGGCCTCCCCCTTCCGGGTGTGGGTGACGACCGCGAGGCTGTCACCGGCCTGGATGTAGGCGACCCGGGTGTGCTCGGGGCCGTACGGCTGCTGTTCCCGGTAGGCGGAGATCCGCACGTCCGGGACCTCGATGTCCTCCGCGAAGGTCTCCGGGAGCGCCAGCTCCACCCCGGTCGGCAGCGCCTTCACCCCGTGGGAGGAGTAGCCGCCGCGGACCGCCTCGTCCTCGAACTGCTGGGCGTACGCCACCGAGGCGAACCGCAGCACGTGGACGGTGCTCCGGGTGCCGTCCGGCATCGTCCAGCCGCGTGCGGCGATGTGCCGCAGGGCGGAGTCGGCGAGCGCCGACCGCAACTCGCCGCGGAATTCCTCCCCGTACAGCCCGAGGTACGCCTCCGTGGTGACGAAGCCGCCGGTCAGCCGGGCGTCGGGGGTCGCCCCCGCGGGCTCGGGCAGCAGCAGTCGCCGGATGTCGGCGTAGTGGATCTCGGCGTCGTTCGAGCCGGTGAAGGGGCGCGGGCGGTCGACCGGCAGGGCCGGCAGCGAGAGCGCCGGGTAGTCCCAGCGGCCGTCGCTCTCGGTGGCGAGGCCGGGCACCTCGTCCCGGTCGAGGGAGGTGATCCCCAGGGCCGTGCCGGCGCCGACACCGCCGAGGACCACGACCGCCGCCGTCCAGCGGGCCACCGCCCACAGCACCCGCCGCCGCCGCGAGGGCCCGGCGGGCAGCGGTTCGGCGGCGGGCGGCGCGGCGACCGGCTGCGCGGCGACCGGCTGCTCGCCGGGCGGCTGCTCGCCGGGCGCGTCCGGTGCCGCTTCCGGTGCCGCTTCCGACGGCTCCGCGCGCTCGTCCGTGAGCTGCTCGGTCATACGTACTCCCCCGGGGATGCGATGTGCTTGAGCTGGGCCGCGACGAGCTCGGCCACGTCCTTGTCGAAGCCGGGCGCGGTCGCGTACGCCGTGACGGAGACCAGCACCTCGCCGTCGTACGCGGTACAGGTCAGGCCGAGCAGCTGCTCCTCCAGGTACTCCTCGTCCCCCTCGGTGAGCTTCGGCAGGTGGTGGCAGGAGGCCGTGCGCTCGTACCCCTTGATCCGGGGCCCCTCGCGCAGCTCGGCGTCGTCCGCGAACTCCCGCTCCCACTCGAAGAAGGAGCGGATCAGCTTCTTCTCCTTCATGCGCATGACGGACACCTCGACCTGGACGTCGCCGTCGTAGCCGGCGTACGTGCGCATGGCCAGGCCCTGGAGGCCGAGCTTGTCGATCTCCTTCTCCCATGCCCGGCGCTTCTTGCCGTAGAGGCCCTTGCCGGCCTGCTTGAGCAGGGCCTCGGCCTCCTCGGCGCCCACCTCCGCGTCGTTGCCGTAACCCTCGATGTCCGAGCCCAGCACGTAGCCGAACGGCGTGGGCAGCAGGAGCTTGCTCAGCGGGGTGGAGGCGCGGCCCCGGTCGACGTCCGCGGCCGGGTCGTCGGACTCGACGCGCGGCGTCGGCTCCGCCCAGGCGACGATCGGGGCCGTGCGGTCGGCGCGGTCGACGGTGACGGCGGTGTAGGCGACCCCGCCGCCGGCGGCGCCGAGGACGGCCAGGCCCACCAGCGCGTTCCGCAGGATCCGGCGGCCCCGGCGGCGGCCGGCGGGGCGCTCCCCGCCGGCGGCGACGGCCTCGACCGTCCCGTTCCCCGCCACCGCGTCGCTCGTCGCGTCGTTCGTCGCGTCGTTCGTCGTGTCGTTCGTCGTGTCGTTCACAGGCGCCCCAGCTGCCGCTCGGCCAGAGAACGGATGTCCTTCTTGGCGATCTTGCGCGTGTCGAAGATGGCGATGGCGATGGCGATGTCACCGCGCTGGATGTAGGCCCGGGCCTCGTAGTAGTCCAGGTAGCCCGGCTCCCGCTTCACGGGGTGGACGTAGTAACGACCGTTGGTCGAGCCCTTCACCTCGTCGCCGGCGTAACCGGCCTCGTCGTCGCGGGACGCGAAGCCCTGCTGGTCCTCGACGAACGCCAGGGCGCCGATCTCCGAGCCGGAGCGGAACTGGACCAGCTCCACGGTGACGATCCGGTCGCCCGTCTCCCAGGAGCGGGCCGCGACGCGCCGGATGCCCTGCTCCAGCTGGAACTGGAGCGCCGAGCCGGGGAGGCCGTAGTCCTGGGCGTACTCGTACAGCGGCACCCAGCCGTCCCAGTCGCGGGCCTTCGCCCCCTCCGGCCGCGGCACCAGCAGCTTCCTCAGGTCGCCCTGGGCCTTCGTCTGGCGGTCCTGGGAGGCCGCGAGCGGCGCCGGCTCCTGGTCCTTCGGCAGGGGCTCCGCCGGGTAGGCCAGGCCGGGCTGGTTCAGCGGCGGCAGGGCGACCGGTTCGCGCTCGGCCTGGACGCCGTAGCCGACGGCGGTGCCGCCGATGACGCCGAGCACGGCGGCGACGGCGATCAGCGCGATCGTACGGGCGACCCGGCGGCGGCGCGGAGCGGACCGCGCGGGCGGTTCCGCGCCGGGGTCCGGCGCGGGCACCGGGGTGTTCTGAGCGGGTTCGACCGCTTCCGTGGCTTCCAAGACAGTCCCCCCACGAGACTAGAAGGGCGGATTCCGTTATCCGCGCACCCACCTGACCCGTGAGGTGCGCATGAAGTTGCAGCGCCTCGCATTACAGTTCGGTATATGGCGAAGAAGCTCGTGATCAAGGTGACCGCCGGGGCCGACGCCCCCGAACGCTGCTCCCAGGCATTCACCGTGGCGGCCGTCGCCGTCGCGAGCGGCGTCGAGGTGTCGCTCTGGCTGACCGGCGAGTCCTCCTGGTTCGCCCTCCCGGGCAAGGCGGCCGAGTTCGAGCTGCCGCACGCGGCGCCGCTGCCGGACCTGGTCGACTCGATCCTGGCGGCCGGCCGGATCACCCTGTGCACCCAGTGCGCGGCCCGCCGCGAGATCACCGAGAAGGACGTCCTGGACGGCGTCCGCATCGCCGGCGCCCAGGTCTTCGTCCAGGAGGCCCTGGCCGACGACACGCAGGCGCTCGTCTACTGATTCCGGCCGGATCTCCCCCTGGACTCCTCCCGGCGGATCGCCGACCATGGCGCACACGCGCGTGCAGGCGGTTCCGGACGAGGCGGGGGGAGGCCACGGTGGAGCGGAACGGCACAGGACGGCCCGACGACGAACGCCCGTGGGACCGCGCCCGGGCGGGCGGCGGCCCCCCGAAGCCGCCCGACCGCCCCGCGCACCCGCCGGGCGGCGTGCCGATGCCCCCGCCGGTCCGCAGTCTCCGCACGCTGCTGATGGTGCTGGCCGGCGTGCAGGCCCTGCTCGCCGCCTGGGTGCTCACCCACAGCGTCGAGATCGCGGCGCGGCTCTGGGAGGACGACGCGCCGGAACTCCACGCGGGCACGGTCGAGTTCGGCGGCGTACTGGTCCTGGCGGTGGCCGCCTGGGGCGTGGTCACCGCGCTCAGGTTCCCCACCCGCCTGCCGGGCGTACGCGTCTCGGCCGTGGCCTACGGCTGGGCGTCGCTGCCGTTCGGGTATCTCGTCTTCGGCCTATCGGTCTTCTCGGTGGCCTGGACGGGCCTGACGATCCTGGCCCTGGTCCGCCCCAACCAGCCGGAGTCCCGCGCCTGGTTCGGCTGACGCCCCGCTGCCGCTACTCCCGGCGCTTCTTCCCGTCGAGCTCGTCCCACCACTCGTCCGACTGCTCGTCGCCGGACGGATCGTCCCACCACCGGTCCTCGGGCCCCCGCCGGTTCGCCACCATCGCGGCGATCGGCGGGATGACCATGGCGACGACGCACATCCCGATGGCGACCGGCATCGAGAACAGCCGCACGACGGCCCAGGCGCCCACGAAAAGCACCAGGCAGGCACCCATCATCCAGAAATAGACGCGCCGACGCCGTGCGTACACACCTTCAGCGTACGTCCGCACCCCGTTCCGGGACAGCAGTCGGCGGACAGACCGGAGGGCCGTGCCTCAAGTCCTGGAATAGGCGTCCAACCCCCCAGGAGGCACGGCCCTCCGGCCGTTCAGGTGCCGCTCGGGCGGCCGCTCACACGGCGATGGCGACGTCCGTCAGGCTGCCCGTCTCCGTGACGACGACCTTGCGGTCGGCCTGGGCGCCGGGGACGAGGGCGCGGAGGGTCCACTCGCCGGTGGCCGCGTAGAAGCGGAACTGGCCGGTGGCGGAGGTGGGGACCTCGGCCGTGAACTCGCCGGAGGAGTCCAGGAGGCGGACGTAACCGGTGACGGGCTCGCCGTCCTTGGTCACCTGGCCCTGGATGGCCGTCTCACCGGGCTTGAGCGTGCTGACGTCGGGGCCGCCGATCGGAGCTCCACACATGTTCTTACGTCCTGTCCTGTCGCGAAGGGGAGGCGGTTACTTGTTGGCGCCGAGCTCGATCGGCACGCCCACGAGGGAGCCGTACTCGGTCCACGAGCCGTCGTAGTTCTTGACGTTCGGGACCTCGAGGAGCTCGTGCAGGACGAACCAGGTCAGCGCGGAGCGCTCGCCGATGCGGCAGTAGGCGACGGTGTCCTTCGCCAGGTCGACCTGCTCGGCCTCGTAGAGGGCCTTGAGGTCGTCGTCGGACTTGAAGGTGCCGTCGTCGTTGGCGTTCTTCGACCACGGGATGTTGCGGGCGGTCGGGACGTGGCCCGGGCGCTGCGACTGCTCCTGCGGGAGGTGGGCGGGGGCGAGCAGCTTGCCGGAGAACTCGTCGGGCGAGCGGACGTCGACGAGGTTCTGGGTGCCGATCGCGGCCACGACGTCGTCGCGGAAGGCGCGGATGGAGACGTCCTGGGCCTGGGCCTTGTACTCGGTGGCCGGGCGGTTCGGGACCTCGGAGCCGTCGACCAGGTCGCGGGAGTCGAGCTCCCACTTCTTGCGGCCGCCGTCGAGGAGCTTGACGTCCTGGTGGCCGTAGAGCTTGAAGTACCAGTAGGCGTACGAGGCGAACCAGTTGTTGTTGCCGCCGTAGAGGACGACCGTGGTGTCGTTGCCGATGCCCTTGGCCGAGAGGAGCTTCTCGAAGCCCTCCTGGTCGATGAAGTCACGGCGGACCGGGTCCTGGAGGTCCTTCGTCCAGTCGATCCGGATGGCGTTGCGGATGTGGTTCTTGTCGTAGGCGGCGGTGTCCTCGTCGACCTCGACGATCGCGACGGCCGGGTTGTCGAGGTTGGCCTCGACCCAGTCGGCGTCGACCAGTACGTCGCTGCGAGCCATGCTGTTCTCCTCCGGGGCAGTGTGCGGCGGTGTGGTGCGGGGGTGGTGCTGCATGTGCGGGTGCGCGTCGGGGCGAGGCGCCCGACGGCGTCGTGCTGCGCGGTGCGGCCCCGACCTCGGGGGTCGGCGGGCCGGGGGGAATACGGGCGCGGAGCGCGTCCCGCTCAGACGGAGCGACAGAGCATGGCGGCGATGCGGCACAGGTCTACTGCCCGCCGCTTCGTGAGTTCCGCCTGTCGCTTCATGCCGTCGATCGTAGGGACGGACAGGCGACCGTGTCACCGGTGTGTCGCATGATGAGACGCGATCATCCGCATGGCGAGACCGCATGCGGTTCCGGACCACCCCCGGAGCCCCCGGCGCACGCCGCCGGGGCCTGCTTTTCTGCGGATCGGACGAGGGCGTCTCAGTATGTGAAAGCGGGGCCGTTTCAGCCCGCGATGGCGACGTCCTGGCCGGTCACCGTGACCGCCAGTCCCTCGGGGCGCGGCTCGACCTCGGAGACCCGCATGCCGGCGACGCGGCCGAGCGGGCGCTCGAAGTCGGTGCGCTCGCGGATCATGTCCTCCAGGAGCGGGATGCCCTCGCCGGGCACCTCGTCGGCGCGGACCTTGATGGTGTCGCCGCCGACCAGGCTGACGGAGGAGACGACCGTACGGGTCACCTTGCGGCCCAGGACCTCGACGCTGCCCGTCACCTTCACCTTGCCCGGGCCGCCGTACTCCATGGCGGTCGCGCGCTGCGAGGCGGCGACCAGGTCCGCGTACGAGATGAGCGCCGTCCCGGTCGCCGAGCCGGCCCGGACGCCGGTCCAGTCGCCGGTCACGGTCACGTCCCGCAGGTCGACGGTGAGCTCGCCGATCCGGACGGGCTTGCCGCCGGCCTGGGTGTGGACGCCCCTGGCGACCACCTCGACCTCGCCGAAGCGCTTGTCGGCGGCCTGGGTGAGGAAGGGGAAGCCCTTGATGTCCACCTCGACGGACTCGGTGCGACCGCCGGCCAGCGAGGCGCGTCCGGCGACCTCCGACTCCGCCCAGGCGGCGGCCAGCCGGTCCCCGCCGACCAGGAGTCCGCCCAGCACGACGGCCACGACCAGCAGGATCCGCAGTGCTCGCATGGCTGACTTTCCCCCATTGCCGAAGATGTGTGCCGGCCCCCCGACACGAAGATCGACGTGTCGGGGGG
>NZ_JBHYKM010000047.1:13881-54479 GCF_042741435.1 Streptomyces sp. NPDC058955
CACAGCTCTCCCCCTCTCGCTCACTCGTGCTCCATCCCCCACCCTCTCTCTCTGGCGCGCCCCCCCCCCCCAACAACCCCCGCGGCGGGGGCCGGGCCCCGGGTGGTTCCCGGAACCCCGGGCGGGTGCGGCCGGACCGGATCCGGCGGCCGCTCAGACCAGGGCGCGGCCGAGAAGGTACACGGCGGGCGCGGCCGCCGTCAGCGGCAGGGCCACGCCGGCGGTCATGTGCACGAAGCGGGACGGGTAGTCGTAGCTGGCCGTCCGCAGGCCGACGAGGGCGCAGACGCCGGTGGCGAGGCCGAGCAGCGCCCCGGCGGCACCCATGCCGGTCAGGGCGCCGGCGGCGATGCCCGCGCCGGCGGCGGCGAGCAGCGAGACGACGAGCGAGACGGGGCCGGGCAGCGGCAGCGCGCGGGCGAGGACGGTCGCGGCGACGGCGACGGATCCGGCCACCACCGCGTCGGGCTCGGCGCCGAGGTGTCCGGCGGCGAGGACGGTGAGCGCGGCCGAGGCGACGGTGGCCATGAGGCCGTACATCCGCTCGTCGGGGTCGGCGTGGCTGCGCAGCTGGAGGACCAGGCTGAGCAGGACCCAGACGCCGAGGGTGCCGAGGATCGCGGGGGCCGCGTGCTCGCGGCCGGCGGCGAGCAGGGCGGCGTCGGCGACGAGCCCGCCGAGGAAGGCGAGCGCGATGCCCTGCCGGGCGGGCCACATGCCGTTGAGCCGGAACCAGCCGGCGGCGGTGAGTCCCTGGAGCGCGACCAGCGGCAGCAGGAGCCCGTACGTGCCGAGCGCGGCGCCGCCGGCGAGCAGCAGCCCGAGGGCGGCCGTCAGGGCGGCCGGCCGCATCCCGGGCTCGATGATCGGCGACCGGCCCTCGGCACGCGCGCGCTGGGCGTCGGTGATCCGGGTGTTCCCGGAGGTGGTCGGCGAGGAGTAGGCGGGGCCGTCCTGGGCCTCGACGGGCGCCGGGGCGGGGACGGGCGCGGGCGCGGGCTCCGGAGCGGCGGCGTACGCCGGGGACGGGGCGTACGGCTGCGGCTGCGGCTGCGGCTGCGCGTACGACTCCGGGGCGTACGCCTGCTGCGCGTACGCCTCCTGGGGATACGCCTCCTGGGCGTACGCCTGCTGGGGGTACGGCTCCTGCGGGTACGCGTACGGCTGCGGGGCCTGCGCCTGCTGGGCGGCGGCGGCCTGGTACCCGTACGCGTCCTCCGGGCGGACCGCCGGCTGGTACGTGGTGTCCCAGGTCTGGCCCTCCCAGGTCTGGGTGACCGAGGGGTCGTACGCGTTCGGGTCGTACGGCTGCCCGCCGTACTGCTGCTCGTTGCTCATGCTGTGGGGTTCACCCTCCTGCGAACGGGGGGAGCACCTCGACCGTGCCGCCCTCGGCAAGCCGTACCGTCTCATGGCCGCGGGTCCCGACCGGGTCGCCGTCGACGAGGAACGAGCACCGCTGGAGGACCCGGACCAGCTCGCCCGGGTGGTTCGCGCGGGCCGCGTCCAGGGCCTCGGCGAGGGTCTCGGCGGTGTACGGCTCCTCGGCGACCCCCGCGGCGGCCTTGGCCGCGGCCCAGTAGCGGATGGTTCCCGCTGCCATAGCGGCGCTCCCTTCGTTCGTGTGCGCGCCGCTCACCATGATGGGCTATCGGCGGACGAGCCAGGCGCCGAGCCGGTCGAGCAGCTCCTCGCCGGCGGCGTTCTCCGCGTGACCCATGCCGGGCTCCACCCACAGCTCCGCGTCCCCGGCGGCGGCCAGGGTGCGCGGGTGGTCGAGGGGGAAGTAGGCGTCGCGGTCGCCGTGGACGACGAGCAGCGGGGTCGGCGCGATCCGCGCGGCCGCCTCCACCGGCGAGAGCGGCACGGGGTCCCAGGCGCGGCGGTCGATGCGGACGCGGAGCCCGTACCGGCCGACGAGCCGGCCTGCCGGGCGGGTGACCACCCAGTGGAGGCGGCGCATCGGGGCCGTCCCCCGGTAGTACCAGCGGGCGGGGGCGGAGACGGCGGCGACCGCGTCGGGCGCGGCGTCGGTGCCGCGGTCCAGGGCGGCCTGGCGCAGGACGACGGAGCCGCCCATGGAGAAGCCGACGGTCGCCACGCGCGCGTGGCCCTGTTCGCGGGCCCAGCGGACGGCGGCGGCGAGGTCCAGCACCTCGCGGTCGCCGACGGTGGAGAGGCCGCCGGAGCCGCCGTGGCCGCGGAAGGAGAAGGTGACGACGGCCGCCGCGTGCCGGCCGAGGATGCCGGCGGCGCGGCGGACCGCGGGCCGGTCGAGGGAACCGGTGAAGCCGTGCGCGACGACGACGGCCGTGTCGGCGACACTGGCCGGGAAGGGTTCGTGGAGCGCCTCGATGCGGACGCCGTCTTCCGTCCGCAGCATTGCGCGGCGAGGTCCGGAAGTGAGCGAGGAAACATCCATCATGTGAAATCGGCCCTCTGCCTCGGAACTCATGTGGGCTATTCTCCTAGGCAGAGGATCCGGGCGACGTCGCCACCGGGTCCTTTTGCGTTTTCCGGCCGTTGTTACGGACGGATGAACAAAAGCTCTCGGGGCGCGGGAGCAGCACGTGAGACCGCAGTACCGCAGACGTCCTCGCAGGGACCGAGGAGGAACCGAGTCATGGACGAGCGTACGAAGCACGACCGACCGACGAAGCCGTTGCCGTTGCCGTTGCCGATGCCGACGATCTGGACGGGTGGAGTGTCGCGATGAGTTCTCTGCTGCTCCTGACCAACGCCCTCCAGCCGTCGACCGAGGTGCTTCCGGCGCTCGGTCTGCTGCTGCACAGCGTGCGGGTGGCCCCCGCCGAAGGCCCCGCGCTGGTGGACACCCCGGGCGCGGACGTGATCCTCGTCGACGGGCGGCGCGATCTGCCGCAGGTCCGCTCGCTGTGCCAGCTGCTGCGCTCCACCGGCCCCGGCTGTCCGCTGGTGCTGGTGGTCACGGAGGGCGGTCTGGCGGCCGTCACCGCGGACTGGGGCATCGACGACGTCCTGCTCGACACGGCGGGTCCCGCCGAGGTCGAGGCGCGGCTGCGGCTCGCCCTGGGCCGGCAGCAGATCGTCGCGGACGACTCCCCGATGGAGATCCGCAACGGCGACCTGTCGGTGGACGAGGCCACGTACAGCGCCAAGCTGAAGGGCCGGGTCCTGGACCTGACCTTCAAGGAGTTCGAGCTGCTGAAGTACCTGGCGCAGCACCCGGGCCGGGTCTTCACCCGGGCGCAGCTGCTCCAGGAGGTGTGGGGGTACGACTACTTCGGCGGCACCCGGACGGTCGACGTCCACGTGCGGCGGCTGCGCGCGAAGCTCGGCCCGGAGCACGAGTCGCTGATCGGGACCGTCCGCAACGTGGGATACCGCTTCGTCACGCCGGAGAAGGTGGAGCGGGCCGCCGAGGAGGCCCGGGCGAAGGAGGCCGGCGAAACGGGCGGGACGAAGCGGGAGGAAGCGGGGCAGGACGCCCGGGAGGAGGCCCGTACGGGCGCCGGAGTCAAGGGCGCCACGGCCGACACCACCCGTTAGGGGGACGGTAACGTGGCGTATGACACAGGGCGACCTGCCGGTAGGTAGGTCACCCCGCGTAGACTTCCGCGCGTGGCCAAGGTGACGCGGGATGACGTAGCGCGACTGGCGGGTACTTCGACCGCGGTCGTGAGTTACGTCATCAACAACGGACCCCGGCCGGTCGCCCCGGCCACGCGCGAGCGTGTCCTCGCCGCCATCAAGGAGCTGGGCTACCGGCCCGACCGGGTGGCCCAGGCGATGGCGTCCCGCCGCACGGATCTCATAGGCATGATCGTCCCGGACGCGCGCCAGCCCTTCTTCGCGGAGATGGCGCACGCGGTCGAGCAGGCCGCCGCGGAGCGCGGGAAGATGGTCCTCGTCGGCAACTCCGACTACCGGACCGAGCGCGAGATCCACTATCTGCGGGCCTTCCTCGGCATGCGGGTCTCCGGTCTGATCCTGGTCAGCCAGGGCATGAGCGAGCAGGCCGCCAGCGAGATCGAGGCGTGGGACGCGCGCGTGGTGCTGCTGCACGAGCGGCCCGAGGCGATCGACGACGTGGCCGTCGTGACCGACGACATCGGCGGCGCCCAGCTCGCCACCCGGCACCTCCTGGAGCACGGCCACCCGTACGTGGCCTGCCTCGGCGGCGTGCCCAACACCCCCGCCGTCGGCGACCCGGTCGCCGACCACGTCGAGGGCTGGCGGCGCGCCATGCTGGAGGCCGGCCGGTCGGTCGAGGGCCGGCTCTTCGAGGCCCCGTACAACCGGTACGACGCCTACCAGGTGGCCCTGAAGCTCCTCGCGGGCCCGGACAGGCCGCCGGCGATCTTCTGCTCCACCGACGACCAGGCGTTCGGCGTGCTGCGGGCCGCCCGCGAGCTGCGCATCGACGTGCCGACCGAGCTGGCGGTGGCGGGCTTCGACGACGTGAAGGAGGCGGCGCTCACCGATCCGCCGCTGACCACCGTCTTCTCCGACCGGCCGGCGATGGCCCGGGCCGCCGTGGACCTGGTCCTCGACGACTCGGTCCGCGTCTCGGGCTCCCGCCGGGAGCGCGTGAAGCAGTTCCCGTCGGCCCTGGTGGTCCGCCGGTCCTGCGGCTGCCACTGACCGACGCCCCCGCCGCTCCCTCCGCCGAAGCCCCGCCGCTCCGGGCATCCACACCCCGCTGCTCTTTATTTCGGGCATACAGGGTTCTGTCGGGCTTCTCAGCCGGTCCTCAGACCGTTCTCATCTGCCGGTCCGAGAGTCGGAGCCATGACGGACCACCAGCAGCCCCAGCAGCCGTACCACCCGCCGCGCCCGCCGTACGAGCCCACGCGGCCGTTCACCACCGAGCCGGGCACCACCGTGTGGCCGTCCGGATCCGGCGGCGGGTACACCCCTCCCCCGGCCGCGCCGCCGTCCGCGGCCGCCGGCCCGGCACCCGCCGCCGCCCCCCTCTCCCGCCGGCGCGCCAAGCGCGGGGTCGGCCTGATGGCGGCCGTGGCCATCGCCGCCGCGGCGATCGGCGGCGGCACCGCGACCCTCGTCCAGCAGCTGACCGCGGACGCGCCCGTCACCGCCGCGGCCTCCTCCGCGGTGACCGGCACCAACGTCTCCGCGAGCAGCACCGGCACGGTCGCCGGGGTCGCCGAGGCCGTCTCCCCCTCGATCGTGGAGATCTCCGCGCGCTCCGCCTCCGGCGCCTCCACCGGCTCCGGCGTGATCATCACCGGCGACGGCGAGATCGTCACCAACAACCACGTGATCTCCGGCGCCTCCGAGATCACCGTGCGGACCAGCGACGGCAAGACCTACCGGGCCGAGGTCGTCGGCAAGGACCCCGACAAGGACCTCGCCCTCATCAAGCTGGCGGACGCCTCCGGGCTGCGGGCCGCCACCCTCGGCGACTCGTCGAAGGTGAAGGTCGGCGACCAGGTCGTCGCCATCGGCTCCCCCGAGGGCCTCACCGGCACCGTCACCAGCGGCATCGTCTCCGCGCTCGACCGGGACGTCACGGTCGCGAAGGACGAGGACACCGACTCCCCCGACACGCAGCAGCAGTGGGACCCGCGGCAGGGCTGGCCGTTCGAGTTCGGCGGACAGCAGTTCAACGGCGACACCGGCAGCTCCAAGACCACGTACAAGGCGATCCAGACCGACGCCTCGCTCAACCCGGGGAATTCCGGCGGCGCGCTGATCAATATGAACGGCGAGATCATCGGGATCAATTCGGCCATGTATTCGCCCAGTTCTTCGGGCGGTTCCACGGCCGGCAGCGTGGGCCTCGGATTCGCCATCCCGGTGGACACCCTCAAGGCCGACCTCGACGCCCTCCGGTCGGGCGGCCGGAGCTGAACGCATGGGACGCTGACCCCATGAGCAGCGGGCAGCCGAACGCAACCGAACGCATCCTCATCGTCGACGACGAACCCGCCGTGCGGGAGGCCCTGCGGCGCTCCCTCGCCTTCGAGGGGTACGCGACCCGGGAGGCCGTCGACGGGGTCGACGCGCTCGCCGCCATGGAGTCGTACGCCCCCGACCTCGTCGTCCTCGACGTGCAGATGCCCCGCATGGACGGGCTCACGGCGGCCCGCCGGATCCGGGCCGCCGGATCGACCGTGCCCATCCTCATGCTGACCGCCCGCGACACGGTCGGCGACCGGGTCACCGGCCTCGACGCGGGCGCCGACGACTACCTGGTGAAGCCCTTCGAGCTCGACGAGCTCTTCGCCCGCATCCGCGCCCTGCTGCGCCGCAGCTCGTACGCCGTCCCGTCGGCCTCGGCCGCCGACCCGGGCGACGTGCTCGCCTTCGAGGACCTGCGGATGGACCTGGCGACCCGCGAGGTCACCCGCGCCGGGCGGCCCGTCGAGCTGACCCGCACCGAGTTCACGCTCCTGGAGATGTTCCTGGCGCACCCCCGGCAGGTCCTCACCCGCGAACAGATCCTCAAGGCCGTGTGGGGCTTCGACTTCGAGCCGAGCTCGAACTCCCTGGACGTGTACGTGATGTACCTGCGGCGCAAGACCGAGGCCGGCGGAGAGCCGCGCCTGGTCCACACCGTGCGCGGGGTCGGATACGTGCTGCGCGGCGGAGGCGGCACCGAATGACCCGGCCCCGCACCCCCCTGGCGTGGTTCCGCTCCCGGCCGCTGCGCTCCCGCCTCGCCCTGCTGACCGCCTTCGCGGTGGCCGTCGCGGTCGCCGCCGTCTCGGCGGCCTGCTGGTTCGTGACCCGGGCGCAGCTGGAGAGCGAGATGGACACGGCGCTGCGCACGACCCGGATCGACGCGGGGGCGGCACGGAGCCTGCTCGACACGTGCCTGCAGGACAAGGAGCTGCCGCCGGTCGCCGGCTTCACCATCCAGATCATCGACGCGGGCGACGGCGTCTGCACCTCCGGCACGGCCATCCCGGTCGGCGAGGCCGACCGCGCGGTGGCCCGGGGCACGCTCGCGTACGCCCTGCACACGGTGAAGGACGTCGACGGGCACGAGATGCGCGTCTACACCTACCCGCAGCAGCTGGGTCCCGCCCGCTTCGCCATCTCCGTCGCCCGCCCGCTGGCCGAGATCGACAACTCCCTCTCCACCCTGGGCTGGGTGCTGCTCCTCGTATCCGGCATCGGGGTGGTCGGCGCGGGCGCGGCCGGCCTGTGGGTGGCGAGGACCGGCCTGGAGCCGGTGCACCGGCTGACCGGGGCGGTGGAGCACGTGGCCGCGACGGAGGACCTGACGGTGCGGATCCCGGCCGAGGGCGACGACGAGATCGCGCGCCTGTCGCGGGCCTTCAACCAGATGACGGCGGCGCTGGCGACCTCGCGGGACCGGCAGGCGCGGCTGATCGCGGACGCGGGGCACGAGCTGCGCACCCCGCTGACCTCCCTGCGCACCAACATCGAGCTGCTCGCCCGCAGCGAGGAGACCGGCCGGGCGATCCCGGCGGAGGACCGGCGGGCGCTGATGGCCTCGGTGAAGGCGCAGATGACGGAACTGGCGGCGCTGATCGGCGACCTCCAGGAGCTGGCCCGGCCGGACGCGGTCCGCCCGGGTCCGCTGGAGGTCGTCGCGCTCCACAACGTGCTGCGCTCGGCGCTCGACCGGGCGCGGCTGCGCGGCCCGGAGCTGACCTTCGCCACCGATCTGGCGCCCTGGTACGTCCGGGCCGAACCCGCCGCGCTGGAGCGGGCGCTGGTCAACGTCCTGGACAACGCGGTGAAGTTCTCGCCGCCGCGCGGCACGGTCGAGGTGACGCTGATGCGGGGCGAGCTGACGGTCCGCGACCACGGCCCGGGCATCGCGCCGGACGAACTCCCGCACGTCTTCGACCGCTTCTGGCGCTCCCCGTCGGCCCGCAGCCTCCCCGGCTCCGGTCTTGGCCTGTCGATCGTGGCCCGCACGATGAGGCAGACGGGCGGCTCGGTGGCCCTCTCCCCGGCGGACGGCGGCGGCACCCGCGCGACCCTCACCTTCCCGGGCGCCCCGACGCCGCCGCCGGAGGCGACGGTCTGACGGCGGGTCCTACTGGCCCACGCGGCCGTCGACCCGTTCGCGGAGGAGGTCCGCGTGCCCGCAGTGGCGGGCGTATTCGGTGATCTGCATGGTGAGGAGTTCGCGGAGCCGGCCGCCGTCGGGGAGGGGGGCGCCGAGGTCCGGCGCGGCGGCGACGAAGCGGTCGGTGGCCTCCGCCTCCTCCTTCCAGCGGCGGCGGGCCTCCTCGACGACGGCCGGGTCGGGCACGGCGCCGGTCCAGTCGGCCTCGCGGTCGTCCGGGGTGCGGTAGATCCGGGGGGCGTCCTCGCCGGCGAGGCGGCGGAAGTGGCGTTCGTCCTCGGCCATGTGCCGGATCAGGCCGAGCAGGGACATGGTGGAGGGCGGCACGGACCGCCGGGCGAGCTGCTCGGCGTCCAGGCCCTCGCACTTCAGCTCCAGGGTGAGCCGGAAGTGCCGCAGGGCGTCGAGGAGCGCGCCCCGCTCGTCGGTCACCACCGGGCCTCCGCCCGCGCGCGGGTCGTCGTCGGGGTCGGCCCACATGTCGGTGTGGACGGTGGAGGTGGTCCACCGCTGCACGTCCGTGTCGCCGGTCCCGCCGGTCCCGCCGGTCTCTCTCGTGTCCATGCGGGCATGGTCGTACGGGAGCGGCGGCGGGGCCAGCGAATTGCCCGCCGTCAGTTGTGCCGGAGCAGGGCCTCCACCAGGCCGGCGCGGGTGGCGGGGAAGTCCAGCGGCACGATGCCGAGGCCGGTGCGGCCGGCCGCCCAGGAGCCGTCGAGCCAGCTGTGGACGCGCGGGTTGAGGTTGTCGGAGTTCCAGCGGGGCGGCAGCCCGGCGGAGGTGCTGACGAAGTTGACGTACAGCGGTCCGGGCCGTTCGACGGCGGCGCGGAAGTGGGCCTCGATCTTGGGGTACTTGGCGTCCGGCAGCGCGTTCCAGTCGTCCTGGACGGCGAAGTACCGGGAGTCCGCCCAGCGCAGGCCGGGCAGTCCGCCGTTGTCGGCGAGCAGCACGACCCGGCCGCGGGCCTCGCCGAGGAGCGGCAGCCCGTCGCCGATCCGGAAGAGGGGGCGCCAGCCGCGCCGGTCGAGGTAGTCGTCGAAGACGGCCCGGAAGGTGGCGTCGGACTCCTCGGAGTACTCCTGCTTGACCCGCATCAGCACGGTCTCGGAGGGGTGCGCGGCGAGGAAGTCCCGGCAGGCGACGAGCACGTCGCCGAACATCATGTTCTGGTAGGCGGCGCCGTGGTGGATGGCGAAGGAGCCGCCGGTGACCCGGCAGCGCACGTCGAGGAAGCGCACCCCGCTGTCGAGCTGCTGCGCGATGGTGGTGTTCTGGCACTGGGCCCAGGGGCCGCCGAAGCGCGCCCCGGAGTCGTGCGTGCCGGGGATGGTGAGCCGCGCGAGCGCGGTGCCGTCCCCGTGCGCCGCCATCCACGCGCGCGTGTCCACGGCCGCGGCCCGGGCCGCGGGGGCGCCGGCGAGCAGGACGGCTCCGGCCCCGAGGGCCCCGGTGAGAAAGCGTCGTCGCTCCATGGGCCGGATGATGACAGGTCCGCGTCAATCTCCGCCAGGGCGCGTGCGCCCCCGGAAAAGGAAGGGGGCCACCTCCCGTCGCACTCTCGGGAGGCGGCCCCTTCACTTCACGTGCCGCGCGGGACTACTGGACGACCGTGATCCGGTTCGCCGCCGGGACCTGCAGCGGGGCCGCGGCCGAGGAGTGGGCCGCGAGGTAGGCGTTGAAGACGTCGAGGTCCGACGCGCCGACCAGCTTGTTCGTACCGGTGGCCAGCGCCGCGAAGCCGTCGCCGCCGCCCGCGAGGAACTCGTTCATCGCGACGCGGTAGGTCTTCGCCGGGTCGATCGGCTCGCCGTTCAGCTTGATGCTGGACGCGACGACGCGGTCCGCGCCCGTCTTCGTCATGTCGAGCGTGTAGGTCAGGCCCTTCGAGACCTGGAGGATCTTGATCGCGTTCAGGTTCGAGCCGCTGACCTGCTGCTTCAGCGCGGTGATGAGGTTCGCGCCGGACAGGTCGACCACGTTCATCATGTTGGTGAACGGCTGGACCGTGAAGGACTCGCCGTAGGTCACCACGCCGTCGCCCTCGGAGCCGGACTGCTTGTAGACCAGGTCCGAGCGGATGCCGCCCGGGTTCATCAGCGCGATCTGGGCGCCGCCCTTGTCCGCCGGGGCCAGGCCCTCCAGCTGCGCGTCGGCGATCAGGTCGCCGAGCGGCTTCTCGTACGCCGTGGAGCCGCGGCCGTTGATGTCGGCGGCGATGAAGCCCTGCGGGCGGTTCGCGATCGGGGCCGCGAGCGCCTTCCAGTCGGCGATCAGCTGCGTCATGTCGCCGGCCTTCGGCACGTCACGGGAGACGACGTGGTTGGCCGAGTCGACCGCGGTGCGGACGATGTCCTTGGTGCGGCGGTCGTAGGTGAGCGTGGTGTCCGTGTAGAGCTTGCCGAACGAGGACGCCGAGGTGACCAGGCGCGGCTTGCCCGCCGGGTCCGGGATGGTGCACACGTACGCCTGGTGCGTGTGACCGGTGATCATCGCGTCGACCTGCGGCGAGACGTTCTTCGCGATGTCGACGATGGCGCCGGAGACGCCCTCGCCGTCGCCGTCCCCGTCACCGTCGCAGTTGTAGTTGAAGGAGCCCGAGGCCGGCATGCCGCCCTCGTGGACCAGGGCGACGATGGACTTGACGCCCTTGCGCTCCAGGATCTTGGCGTACTTGTTGATCGTCTCGACCTCGTCGCCGAACTTGAGGCCCTTGACGCCCTCGGCCGTGACGACGTTCGGGGTGCCCTCCAGGGTCACGCCGACGAAGCCGATCTTGACGCCGTCCTTCTCCCAGACGAAGTACGGGTCGAGGATCGGCTTGCCGGTCTTCTCGTCCGTCACGTTCGCCGCGAGGTACGGGAACTCCGCGCCGCCGAACGGCTCGAAGCCCTCCTCGGTGCCGAAGCAGCCGGCCGTCGGGTGACAGCCGCCGTTCTGCATGCGGGCCAGCTCGGCCGCGCCCTCGTCGAACTCGTGGTTGCCCACCGAGCTGACGTCGAGGTCCAGGCCGTTGAGCGCGTGGATCACCGGCTCGTCGTGGAAGAGACCGGCCACGAGCGGCGAGGCGCCGATCATGTCACCGGCCGCGGCCGTGATGGAGTAACGATTCCCCTCACGGGCCTGGCGCAGGTGCGTCGCCAGGTACTCGACACCGCCCGCGTCGATCTTCTCGGTGGTGCCGTCCTCCTTGGTCCGGGTGACCTGGCCGGAGGAACCGGCCGGCGGCTCCAGGTTGCCGTGCAGGTCGTTGAAGGACAGCAGCTGGACGTCGACCATCCGGCCCCAGCCCTTGCCGTTCGTCCCGCCCGCGGCGGCCTCGGCCGCGTCCTGCGAGGCACCCGCCGGCATCGCGGCGACGAGCGCCCCGACCGTCGCCAGCCCCGCGCCGGCGGCCAGAATCCGCCGCCTGGTCTTGCTCTTCCTGCCGTTCACTGCCATCTCTCCCGTGATCCCCTTTTCCCCTTGCCCCGATTCGCGGCTTTGATCGTTCCCCCGTCCTGCGGACGCAGCCTAGAGTCAACGCGCGTAGCGCAACAGGGGGTAGCTGGTTACAAGACAGTTGCCTCCGGCTGACGGAGTGTTCGCCGTAGGCTCGGAGCCATGACTTCCTCCGACGCGGCGCCCGCCCTCGAACCGGGACGGCAGATCCAGACGTACGACGAGCTCACCCCCGAGCAGGTCCAGGAGGTCATGGACCTGCTCGCGGCCGCGGACCGCGCCGACGGCGTGCACGCCGTGTCCGAACAGGGCCGCCTCTACCTCCGCCACGGCCGCCGCGAGGGAGTGCGCCACTTCCTCCTCACCGTCGGTTCCCACCTCCACGGCTACGCCCAGCTGGAGGAGACCGACCCGGTCGAGGCGCCCGCCGCCGAGCTCGTCATCCACCCCGACCAGCGCGGCCGCGGCCACGGCCGCGCCCTCGGCACCGCCCTCCTCGGCGCCTCCGGCAAGCGGCTGCGGGTCTGGGCGCACGGCGGCAAGCCCTCCGCCCGCCACCTCGCCCAGGTCCTCGGCCTCACCCTCTTCCGTGAACTGCGCCAGCTGCGCCGCCCGCTGGCCCCCCTGGACATCCCCGAGCCGGTGCTCCCCGAGGGCGTCACGATCCGCACCTTCGTCCCCGGCCAGGACGACGCGGCCTGGCTCGCGGTCAACGCCGCCGCCTTCGCCCACCACCCGGAGCAGGGCTCGCTCACCCAGCGCGACCTGGACGACCGGATCGCGGAGCCGTGGTTCGACCCGAAGGGCTTCTTCCTCGCCGAGCGGAACGGCGAGCTGGTCGGCTTCCACTGGACGAAGGTCCACGCCGAGGAGCGCCTCGGCGAGGTGTACGTGGTCGGGATCCTGCCGGAGGCCCAGGGCGGCGGCCTCGGCAAGGCGCTCACGGCGACGGGCCTGCGGCACCTGGCGGCGGAGGGGCTGCCGACGGCGATGCTCTACGTCGACGCCGACAACACGGCGGCGGTGCGGGTCTACGAGGGGCTGGGCTTCCGGACCCACGAGGTGGACCTGATGTACCGATCGGAGTCCTGAACCGACAGCCGGCAGGGGGCGGTTGACACCGCCCCCTTTCTTGATCCACCCTTTCACTACTTGATTAGTGAAAGGGTGGTGGAAGGGCGTGGTGGAGTACCGCATCGACCGGCGCAGCGGCGTCGCCACCTACCTCCAGATCGTCCAGCAGACGAAACAGGCCCTCCGGATGGGCCTCCTGGAGCCGGGCGACCGACTGCCCACCGCACGCGAGGTCGTCGAGGCGACGGCCATCAACCCGAACACGGTCCTCAAGGCGTACCGCGAACTCGAACGCGAAGGCCTCGTCGAGGCCCGCCGCGGCCTCGGCACCTTCGTCCGCGCCACGCTCGGCACCACCTCCCCCGCCGACTCCCCCCTCCGGGGCGAGCTCGACGCCTGGGCCCGCCGGGCCCGCGCCGCGGGACTGGACCGCGAGGACATGGCGGCGCTCTTCACCGCCGTACTGACACAGCACTTCGAGGGGGACGAGGACAAGTGACCAGCAACACGGTCCTGGGAGCGGAGCTCCTGGGCAAGAAGTACGGGGGACGGAGGGGCGGTTGGGCCCTCCGGGAGTGCGACTTCGCCCTCCCCGCCGGCCGCGTCTGCGCGCTCGTCGGCCCCAACGGCGCCGGCAAGTCCACCCTCCTCGCCCTCGCCGCCGGCCTGCTCCGCCCCACCGAGGGCACCCTCACGGCACCCGCCCGCGAGGACCTGGCCTACGTCGCCCAGGCCAAGCCGCTGCACCCCCGGCTCACCGTCGCCGACACCCTCCGCATGGGCCGCGAGCTCAACCCCGGACGCTGGGACGACGCCGCCGCGCTCCGGGTCGTCGAGGGCGGCGGCTTCTCCTCCGACACCCTCGTCCACCACCTGTCCGGCGGCCAGCGCACCCGCGTCGCCCTCGCGCTCGCCCTCGGCAAGCGCGCGGAACTCCTCCTCCTGGACGAGCCGATGGCCGACCTCGACCCGCTCGCCCGCCACCAGCTCATGGGCCTGCTGATGTCCGACGCCGCCGAGCGCGGCACGACGGTCGTCATGTCGTCGCACATCCTCACCGAACTGGAGGGCTCCTGCGACCACCTGCTGCTGCTCTCCGGCGGCCGGATCCGCCTCGACGGCGCCGTCGACGACCTGCTCGCCGCGCACACCCTGCTGCGCGGCCCCGTCGCCGACCTGGCCCCGCACCAGGTGGTCGACGCGCGCACGACGGGCCGTCAGCTCACCGCGCTCGTCCGGCGGGAGGGCCCGGTCGAGGGCCCCTGGGAGACCTCGGAACCGTCCCTGGAGGAACTCCTCCTCGCCCACCTCCGCAACCCCGAAGGAGCCCCCGCATGAGCACCCTCGCCCCCAAGGGCCCCGCCTGGGTGGCCCTCCGCCAGTACCGGCGGACGCTGTGGCTGGCGACCGGAGCGGCCGCCCTGGCCCTCGTCGTGATCGGGGCGCTGCGGCTCTGGGACGCGCTCACCCCGGACACGCTGCTGGCGGACGGCCGAACCTTCCCCGCCAACGACTCCGGCTACTCGCTGCTGCGCGGCGCCATGCACTCCTTCTCCGAGGCCGTCCTCGCCGTCCCGTTCGCCGCCGCGCTCTTCGTCGCGGGCCCGCTGGTGGCGCGCGAGTACGAGTCGGGGACGTACCAGGTCTCCCTCACCCAGTCGGTGAGCCCCACGGCCTGGCTGCGCAGCAAGCTGAGCTTCGCCACCACCACGGCACTCGCCACCGTCGTGCTCCTGACCGGCGCGTACGCGCTCGGCTGGGCCCGGACCGGCAACTCGTACAGCCTCCTGCGCCACGACGCCGGCCCGTACCTGGTCCTCGGCACCGTGCTCGCCGCCTACACGCTGCTCGCCGTCGCCGTCGGCGCGCTCGTCGGGCTGCTGATCCGCCGCACGCTGGTCGCCATGGCCGCCGCCGGCCTCGTCACCGGCGTCGTGATGCTCGTCCTGCACGCCTTCCGCTGGGACTTCCTGACACCGGTCACGATCACCGGGAAGGCGGTAGAGGGCGCCTCGACCGTGATGGTGCCCGACGGCGGGCGGATGATGGACCAGGGCCTGATCATGGCCGACGGACGCCGTGAGCCCGGCTGGTTCTGCGGCGACTCCGATGGCGTCTGCCGCACCGACGAACCCGTCACCGCCCAGTACCTCGACTACCACCCCGTCTCCCACGTCGTCCCCACCCAGCTCATCGAGACCGGCATCCTCCTCGCCCTCGCCGCCCTCGCGGCCCTCGCCGCCTTCCGCGTGCTCCGCGCCCGGCACCCGTAGCGACCCATCACCCGGACGGGTGAAAATGGGGGGCGGGGCCCGTCACAGGCCCCGCCCCCGATTCCCGTACGACATGTCGTCGTTACCGGCCATTCAGACGCGCTTGCGACGCTCACGCAATGAAGCGATCCGTGATCACATCCGGCGGGGGACTCCCCGCCGGAAGACTTCCCAAGGGGAGACTGCCCTCCCCCACGGCCCGCTCCGACGCGCCCGAGGACCCTTTCGCGCGGAAGAATGGGTCCATGAGCCAGCAGCCCGCCGAGGTCCCGGTCCAGACCTCCGCCACCGCGTCCCCGCAGCCGTCCCTGGGTTCCATAGCGGCGCACCGCCCGCATGCCGTGAACGGCGGACCCGCGGGCGATCTCGAACCCGACCTCGACTCCGAGATCGACGCGTACGAGGCCGACGAGGACGCCTCCGCCGAGCTGCCCCAGGGCCGCTTCCTCGACCGCGAGCGCAGCTGGCTCGCCTTCAACGAGCGCGTCCTCGAACTCGCCGAGGACCCGGCCACCCCGCTCCTCGAACGGGCGAACTTCCTCGCGATCTTCGCCTCGAACCTCGACGAGTTCTTCATGGTCCGCGTCGCCGGCCTCAAGCGCCGCATCGCCACCGGCGTCGCCACCCGCTCCGCCTCCGGCCTCCAGCCCCGCGAGGTCCTCGACCTCATCTGGACCCGCTCGCGCGAGCTGATGGCCCGGCACGCCGCCTGCTTCCAGCAGGACGTCTCCCCCGCGCTGGCCGACGAGGGCATCCACCTGATGCGCTGGCCGGACCTCACGGAGAAGGAGCAGGCCCGGCTCTTCACCCTCTTCCGGCAGCAGATCTTCCCCGTCCTCACCCCGCTCGCCGTGGACCCGGCGCACCCCTTCCCGTACATCTCCGGCCTGAGCCTCAACCTGGCCGTGGTCGTACGGAACCCGGTCAGCGGCCACCGCCACTTCGCCCGCGTCAAGGTGCCGCCGCTGCTCTCCCGCTTCCTGGAGGCGTCCCCGCAGCGGTACGTGCCGCTGGAGGACGTCATCGCGGCGCACCTGGAGGAGCTGTTCCCCGGCATGGAGGTGCTGGCGCACCACATGTTCCGGGTGACCAGGAACGAGGACCTGGAGGTCGAGGAGGACGACGCCGAGAACCTGCTCCAGGCGCTGGAGAAGGAGCTCATGCGGCGCCGCTTCGGCCCGCCGGTCCGCCTGGAGGTCGAGGAGTCCATCGACCCGTACGTGCTCGACCTGCTGGTCCGCGAGCTGAAGATCTCCGACGCCGAGGTCTACCCGCTGCCCGGCCCGCTCGACCTGACCGGGCTCTTCGGGATCGCCTCGCAGGACCGGCCCGAGCTCAAGTACCCGAAGTTCGTCGCCGGCACCCACCGTGACCTCGCCGAGGTCGAGTCCGCGTCCGCGCCCGACATCTTCGCGGCGCTGCGCGAGCGGGACGTGCTGCTGCACCACCCGTACGACTCCTTCTCCACCTCCGTGCAGGCGTTCCTGGAGCAGGCGGCGGCCGACCCGGACGTCCTCGCGATCAAGCAGACGCTGTACCGGACCTCCGGCGACTCCCCGATAGTCGACGCCCTCATCGACGCCGCCGAGTCCGGCAAGCAGGTCCTCGTCCTCGTCGAGATCAAGGCCCGCTTCGACGAGCAGGCCAACATCAAGTGGGCGCGGAAGCTGGAGGAGGCCGGCTGCCACGTCGTGTACGGCCTCGTCGGCCTCAAGACCCACTGCAAGCTGTCCCTGGTGGTGCGCCAGGAGGGCGACGTGCTGCGCCGCTACTCGCACGTCGGCACCGGCAACTACCACCCGAAGACGGCCCGGCTCTACGAGGACCTCGGCCTGCTCACCGCCGACCCGCAGGTCGGCGCGGACCTCTCCGACCTCTTCAACCGGCTCTCCGGCTACTCCCGGCGCGAGACCTACCGGCGCCTGCTGACCGCGCCGAAGTCGCTCCGCGACGGCCTGGTCTCCCGGATCACCAAGGAGATCGCCCACCACCGGGCGGGCCGGCCCGCGTACGTGAAGATCAAGGTCAACTCGATGGTCGACGAGGCCGTCATCGACGCCTGCTACCGGGCCTCCCAGGCCGGCGTCCCGGTCGACATCTGGGTCCGCGGCATCTGCGCCGTACGGCCCGGCGTCCCCGGCCTCTCCGAGAACATCCGGGTCCGCTCCGTCCTCGGCCGCTTCCTGGAGCACTCCCGGGTCTTCGCCTTCGGCAACGGCGGCGAGCCCGAGGTCTGGCTCGGCAGCGCCGACATGATGCACCGCAACCTGGACCGGCGCATCGAGGCCCTGGTCCGGGTCTCCGACCCCGCCCACCGGGCGGCCCTCACCCGGCTCCTGGAGACCGGGATGTCCGACACCACCTCCTCCTGGCACCTCGGCCCGGACGGGAACTGGACGCGCCACGCGACCGACCCCGAGGGCAAGCCGCTGCGGCACGTGCAGGAGATGCTCATCGACGCGCGGAGGCGCCGGCGTGCACAACCTTGACCCCACGCAGTCCACACCGTCCACGCAGGACGTGACCGCGGGCGAGGTCCTGGCTCCCTACCTGCACGCCCGGGCCGCGGACTTCCTCCGCGGCCTGCGGCAGCACGGCGAGAGCGGCGCGGACACGTCCGGAGCGGAGGAGGCCGCCGGCACCCTGCGGGCGGCCGCCCGCCGCATCAGCGGCAGCCTGCACACCTACCGGCCGCTGCTCGACCCGGCCTGGGCCGACCAGCTCCGCACCGAGCTGGCCTGGCTCTCCGGCACCCTCGCCCAGGAGCAGGCGTGCACCTCCCGGCTGGTGCGGCTGATGGACGCGCTGAACCGGCTGGCCGGCGGGGGCGGCCCGGTGCCGGCCGCCCGCGGCTCGGAGAGCGCCGGGCTGACCGTCGGCGCCGCCCGGGCCGGCGCCCTCCTGGAGCGGCAGCTCACCCTGGCCAGGACCCGGGCCCACTCGGCCGCCCTGCAGGCCCTCGGCTCCTCCCGCTTCCACGCGCTCGCCGACGCCGTCGCCCTCCTCGCCTCCGAGGTGCCGCTCGGCCCGGCCGGCGCGGCCCCCGCGCCCGAGGTCCTCGACGCCTCCGCCTCGGTCGCCCGCCGCCGCCTCCTCGACGCGGTCGAGGCCCTGCCGCTGACCCGCGCCGCCCACCCGTACAACGCGGAGGCGCTGGCCCTGGCGGCCGGCGAGAACCAGGACGCGCCCTGGCACCACACCCGGCTGCTGCTGCGGCTCCACCGGTACGCGACCGAGGTGACGGCCCTCGGCCGCGAGCCCGACGCCCTCCTGTACGAGGCGGCCCGGGCCCTCGACCGGCACCGCGACGCCGCCGAGGCCGCCGCCGCGGCCGCCGCCGCGGCCCGCACCCCCCGCATCGCCCCCGCCACCGCGTACGCCCTCGGCGTCCTCCACGCCGACCAGCGCCACGAGGTCGAAGCCGCCCGCTTCGCCTTCCAGAACGCCTGGCAGACCGCCGCCGTCCCGGTCCCATGACCCAGGCCGCCCGTCCCGTCCTCGCCGCCGGCTGCGTCCTCTGGCGCCCGGCGGCGGGGGACGGGCGGGCCATCGAGATCGCGCTCGTCCACCGGCCGAAATACGACGACTGGTCGCATCCGAAGGGAAAGCGGAAGCGCGGCGAGAGCGCCGAGGCGTGCGCGGTGCGGGAGGTCCTGGAGGAGACCGGACACCACTGTGAGCTGGGCCCCCGGCTGCCCACCGTCCGGTACACCGTGGACGGCCGCCCCAAGGAGGTCGCCTACTGGGCGGCCCGCGCACTCGGCGGCACCTTCGTACCGGGCCGGGAAGTGGACCGGCTGCGCTGGCTGCCGCCGGCACAGGCCCGCACCCGCCTCACCCAGCCGCGCGACCGCGAGCTGCTCGACGTCCTCCTGGCGACGGCCGCGCCCCCGCGCCGACAGCCGCCCGACGCCCCTTAGGCCGTGTCGTTGGGATCGTCCCGGGCTCGCCCGGGACACCGCGTGCCGCGCCGGGCCCGCGGGACCGGCACCCGGCGCCGGGCCGCACCGTGGCTTACGGCACGGTTCACCTCGCGTTCACTCTCCACGGCTGGCGGCTTCACCTGTTCTGCCTAATTTCGGCCTTACACGGTGCACGGAGCCTGACGATGCACCCACAACCCGACACGCGCCGCCCTCGAAGCGACGGACACCCGGTCCGGTCACGGCGGCTTCTGGAAGGAACACCCGAAAGTGAAGCTTTCGCGCAAGAACGGGCTTCGCGCCTCCGCGATCGGTGCCCTCGTCGTCTCCGGTGCGCTGGTCCTGTCGGCGTGTGGCTCGGACAACAACAACGAGCCCACCAAGGGCGGCGGCGAGAAGACGTCGGCCGCCGCGTCGAACATCAAGTGCGACGGCGCCAAGGGCCAGCTGCTCGCCGCGGGCTCCAGCGCGCAGAAGAACGCGATGGACCTCTGGGTCAAGAACTTCCAGGCGGCCTGTGACGGTGTCGAGGTCAACTACCAGGCCATCGGCTCCGGCGGCGGCATCACCAAGTTCAACCAGGGCCAGGTCGCCTTCGCGGGCTCCGACTCCGCCCTGAAGGACGAGGAGGTCGCCGAGTCGAAGAAGATCTGCAAGGGCGGCACGGGCATCAACCTGCCCATGGTCGGCGGCCCCATCGCCATCGGCTACAAGCTGGAGGGCGTGGACAACCTCGTCCTGGACGCCTCCACCATCGCCAAGATCTTCGACAACAAGATCACCAAGTGGAACGACCCGGCGATCGCCAAGCTGAACCCGGGCGCCAAGCTCCCGGACAGCACCATCCAGGCGTTCCACCGCTCGGACGAGTCCGGCACCACCCAGAACCTGGGCAAGTACCTCTCCACCGCCGCCCCGGCCGACTGGAAGCACGACCCGAAGACCAAGTCGTGGCCCGCCCAGGGTGGCCAGGCCGCCAACGGCTCCTCCGGTGTCGCCACCGCGGTCAAGGACGCCGAGGGCTCCATCGGCTACTTCGAGCTCTCCTACGCGACCGCCAACAAGATCTCCACGGTCAGCGTCAACACCGGTGCCTCCGCCCCGGTCGCCGCGACCACGGAGAACGCCTCCAAGGCCATCGCCGCCGCCAAGGTCAAGGGCACCGGCAGCGACGTGGCCCTCTCCCTCGACTACGCCACCAAGGCCGAGGGCGCCTACCCGCTGGTCCTCGTCACCTACGAGATCGCCTGCGACAAGGGCAACAAGGCCGACACCCTGCCGACCCTGAAGGCGTTCCTCAACTACGCCATCAGCGAGGAGGGCCAGAAGGTCCTCACCGACGCCGACTACGCCCCCATGCCGGCCGAGATCGCGGCCAAGGTCCGCGCGATCGTCCCGACCCTGTCCTGACCCCCGGCCGGGGGCGGCCCCTCACCTCCCGTGGAGGAGGCCGCCCCCGGCATCCGGTGCACCGCCGCCAGGAGCCCGTACGGACGTACGGCTCCGCAGACCGGAGAAACCGATGGTTACCACGACACCACCCGCCATAGAGAAGAACAGGAGCAGGCGCGCCAAGAGCGCGGCCCGCCCCGGAGACCGCATCTTCAGCGGCCTCTCCAAGGGCTCCGGCATCACCCTGCTCGTCATCATGGCCGCGATCGCGGTCTTCCTGACCTACCGCACCGTCCTCGCCGTCTCGAAGGACGAGGCCAACTTCTTCACCACCTTCGAGTGGAACCCGGCCGGCACCCCGCCGGTCTTCGGCATCGCCGTCCTGGCCTTCGGCACGGTCGTCTCCTCGATCATCGCCATGGTCATCGCCGTGCCGGTCGCGATCGGCATCGCGCTCTTCATCTCGCACTACGCGCCGCGCAAGCTGGCCAAGCCGCTCGCGTACGTCGTCGACCTGCTCGCCGCCGTGCCCAGCATCATCTACGGCCTCTGGGGCGCGATCTTCCTCGTCCCGTACCTGGACGGCCTCAACCAGTGGCTCGACGAGTACCTGGGCTGGACGTACATCTTCGACAAGTCCGCCGACGGCGTCGCCCGCAACCTCTTCACCGTGGGCATCCTGCTGGCGATCATGATCCTCCCGATCATCACCAACGTGACCCGCGAGGTCTTCCTCCAGGCCCCGAAGATGCACGAGGAGGCCGCGCTCGCCCTCGGCGCCACGCGCTGGGAGGTCATCCGCATGGCGGTGCTGCCCTTCGGCCGCTCCGGCATCATCTCCGCCTCCATGCTGGGCCTCGGCCGCGCGCTCGGCGAGACCATGGCCGTCGCCGTGGTCCTCTCGCCCAGCTTCCTGCTCTCGGGCCACCTGCTCGACCCGGGCGGCGGCACCTTCGCCCAGAACATCGCCGCGAAGTTCAACGAGGCCAACGAGTTCGGCCGGGACGCGCTGATCGCCTCCGGTCTCGTCCTCTTCGTCATCACCCTGCTGGTCAACGGCGCCGCGCGCATGATCATCGCCCGCCGCAAGGAGTACTCGGGGGCCAACGCATGAGCCACGCCGTCCAGGAACGCCCGGTCGCGTTCGCCAAGCCCCGCGGTCCGCTCTCCCACGCCCGCCTCCCGCGCTGGACCCCGCTCGCCGTCGCGGCCGGCTCCATCGCCGCCGGCGTCGGCATCGGCCTCGCCGCCGGCTGGCACAGCAAGGTGCAGTGGGGCCTGATCTCCGCGCTCCTCTTCGTCCTGGTCACCTTCGCCGTCACCACCAAGGTGGAGGGCTCCCGCCAGGCCAAGGACCGCGTCGCCACCAGCCTCGTCTGGGTCTGCTTCGTCCTCGCCGTGATCCCGCTGGTCTCGCTGGCCTGGGTCACGATCAGCAAGGGCCTGGAAGTGCTCGACGTGTACTTCCTCACCCACTCGATGAACGGCGTCCTCGACGCCGAGGCCGGCGGCGGCGTCTACCACGCCCTCCTCGGCACCCTGGAGCAGGTCGGCATCGCGACCCTGATCGCCGCCCCGATCGGTCTGCTCACCGCGGTCTACCTCGTCGAGTACGGCGGCGGGAAGCTCGCCCAGGCCGTCACCTTCTTCGTCGACGTCATGACGGGCATCCCGTCGATCGTCGCCGGCCTCTTCATCCTGTCCACCTGGACCCTGATGCTGGGCTTCGGCCCCTCCGGGTTCGCCGGTGCGATGGCCCTCGCCATCCTGATGATGCCGGTCGTCGTCCGCTCCACCGAGGAGATGCTCAAGCTCGTCCCGAACGAGCTCCGCGAGGCCAGCCTCGCCCTCGGTGTCCCGAAGTGGCGCACGATCCTGAAGGTGGTCCTCCCGACCGCGATCGGCGGCATCACCACGGGCGTCATGCTCGCGGTCGCCCGCATCACCGGTGAGACGGCCCCCGTCCTGCTCCTCGTGTTCGGTACGAAGCTCATCAACCCGAACCCCTTCGAAGGCGCCCAGTCCTCGCTGCCGCTCTACGTGTACGAGCAGTACGCGGTCGGCACCGACGCCGCCGTGGCCCGCGCCTGGGCCGCCGCGCTCGTCCTGATCGCCTTCGTCATGATCCTCAACCTGGTGGCCCGCGGCATCGCCCGCTGGAAGGCCCCGAAGACCGGCCGCTGAGCCGAACGGAAGTGAACTAGTTATGGCCAAGCGAATCGACGTCAGCGGCCTCTCCGCCTACTACGGCGCCCACAAGGCGATCGACGACATCTCCATGACCGTCGAGCCCCGCTCCGTGACGGCCTTCATCGGCCCCTCCGGCTGCGGCAAGTCCACCTTCCTGCGCACCCTGAACCGCATGCACGAGGTCACCCCCGGCGGCCGCGTCGAGGGCAAGGTGATGCTGGACGACGAGAACCTGTACGGCTCCGGTGTCGACCCGGTCGCGGTCCGCCGCACCGTCGGCATGGTGTTCCAGCGCCCCAACCCCTTCCCCACCATGTCGATCTTCGACAACGTGGCGGCGGGCCTGCGGCTGAACGGCTCGTACAAGAAGTCCGAGCTGGCCGACATCGTGGAGCGCTCGCTCAAGGGCGCGAACCTGTGGAACGAGGTCAAGGACCGCCTCAACAAGCCGGGCTCCGGCCTCTCCGGCGGTCAGCAGCAGCGCCTGTGCATCGCCCGCGCCATCGCGGTCGAGCCCGACGTCCTGCTGATGGACGAGCCCTGCTCGGCCCTCGACCCGATCTCGACCCTCGCGATCGAGGACCTGATCGGCGAGCTGAAGGAGCGCTTCACGATCGTCATCGTGACGCACAACATGCAGCAGGCCGCCCGCGTCTCGGACCGCACCGCCTTCTTCAACCTCGCGGCCGTCGGCCAGCCCGGCAAGCTCATCGAGCTGGACGACACCGAGCGCATCTTCTCCAACCCGAGCGTCCAGGCGACCGAGGACTACATCTCCGGCCGCTTCGGATAACCAGAGCGTCCCGCCCGTGCGCCCCGCGCGCACGGGCCGGGCAACCGCGTCTGCGGTGCTGCATGGCGGTGCCACCGCTAGACGAAAGGGCCCGGCTCCCCCAGGGGAGCCGGGCCCGACCATTTCGTCCGCGTCCGTCAGCCGAAGAACAGCTGCACCACGTAGAAGCTCAGTGCCGCCACGATCGCCGCCGCCGGCATCGTGATGAACCAGCCGAGGATGATGTTCTTGGCGACGCCCCAGCGGACCGCGTTGACGCGCTTCGTCGCGCCGACGCCCATGATCGCGGAGGTGATGACGTGCGTCGTCGAGATCGGCGCGTGGAACAGGAACGCCGAGCCGAACATGATCGACGCGCCGGTCGTCTCCGCCGCGAAGCCCTGCGGCGGGTCCAGCTCGATGATCTTGCGGCCCAGGGTCCGCATGATGCGCCAGCCGCCCGCGTACGTACCGAGCGAGAGCATCACGGCGCAGGCGATCTTCACCCAGATCGGGATCTCGTCGCCCTGCTGCTGCACATCCGCGATGACCAGCGCCATCACCACGATGCCCATCGTCTTCTGGGCGTCCTGGAGACCGTGGCCGAGCGCCATGCCGGCCGCCGACACCGTCTGTGCGATGCGGAAGCCGCGCTTGGCCTTGTGCGGGTTGGCCCGGCGGAACATCCACATGATCGCGCACATGACCAGGTAACCGGCGAGGAGACCGACGACCGGCGAGATGAACATCGGGATGACGACCTTGTCGAGGACGCCGCCCCAGATGACCTCGGTGCCGCCGGCGAGCGCCGCGCCCACCATGCCGCCGAAGAGCGCGTGCGAGGAGGAGGACGGCAGACCGAAGTACCAGGTGATCAGGTTCCAGATGATCGCGCCGACCAGCGCGGCGAAGAGGATGCCCATCCCCTTGTCGCCGTGCGGCGTCTCGATCAGGCCCTCACTGACCGTCTTGGCGACCCCGCTGCCCATGAAGGCGCCGGCGAGGTTCATGACCGCCGCCATCGCCAGCGCGGCGCGCGGGGTCAGCGCCCGCGTCGACACCGAGGTGGCGATCGCGTTGGCCGAGTCGTGGAAGCCGTTCGTATACGTGAAGCCGAGCGCGACACCGATGGTCACGATCAGGGCGAAGGTGTCCACGAAGCCTCAGGACTCCTTGACCGCGATGGTCTCCACCGTGTTCGCCACGTGCTCGAAGGCGTCGGCCGCCTCTTCCAGCACATCCACGACCTGCTTCAGCTTCAGCACCTCGATGGCGTCGTACTTGCCGTTGAAGAGGTGGGCGAGCAGCTTGCGGTGGATCTGGTCGGCCTGGTTCTCCAGCCGGTTGACCTCGATCCAGTACTCGGTGAGGTTGTCCATCGTGCGCAGGTTCGGCATCGCCTCGGCGGTCAGCTCCGCCGCCCGGGCCAGGACCTCGATCTGCTGCTCGACGCCCTTGGGCAGTTCCTCGATGTTGTAGAGGACGACCAGGTCGACGGCCTCCTCCATGAAGTCCATGATGTCGTCGAGGGACGACGCGAGGGAGTAGATGTCCTCACGGTCGAACGGCGTGATGAAGGAGGAGTTCAGCTGGTGGAAGATCGCGTGGGTGGCGTCGTCGCCGGCGTGCTCCGCTGCCCGCATCCGCTCCGCGATCTCGGCCCGGGCGGAAGGTTCCGCTCCGAGCAGTTCCATCAGGAGCTTCGAGCCCGTGACGATGTTGTCCGCGGAAGCGGCGAACATGTCGTAGAAGCTCGTCTCCCTGGGGGTCAGGCGAAATCGCACGTGAGGTCCTCGGGGTGCTGGGTTTCGGTCAGGCTGATGCTAGGCGCATCATCCGGCCACGGCTAACCGGCGTCCTCTCAGTGTCGCCCATCAGGCACAGTGATCTGCACGAGACCCCCGCCCCCCAAACGGCGGGGATCGGTACCATATACCCACGAGGGGTATACACCCCCTTATCTGGACAACGGGAGGACGCGATGACGACCACCGAGGCGGACCAGGTCACCCCCCAGGCCGTCGAATCCGTCGAGCCGGCCGACCACGCCCACGGGGTGCACGGCTACCACAAGCAGAAGGACGAACACCTCAAGCGGCTGCGGCGGATCGAGGGCCAGATCCGAGGTCTCCAGCGGATGGTCGACGAGGACGTCTACTGCATCGACATACTCACCCAGGTCTCGGCCTCCACGAAGGCGCTGCAGTCCTTCGCCCTCCAGCTCCTGGAGGAGCACCTGCGGCACTGCGTGGCCGACGCGGCGAGCAGCGGCGGCGACCTGGACGCCAAGGTCGCGGAGGCCACCAAGGCGATCGGCCGGATGCTGCGCACCTGAGCCGGCGGGCTACCGGCCCGCCGGTTCGACCCGGAGGACCTCGTCGATGAGGTCGGCGCTGAGCCGCTCCCCGTCCGCCGCCGAGGCGGCGATGATCAGCTCGCCGCACAGCTCTATCTCGGCGAGGGCGACGCGGTCGGGGTCAGCGGTCGCGGTCGCGGTACCGGGCGGAGCCACGCGCATTCACCTCTTCCTGCCGGAGTCGGTGTCCCAGCGTAGGGATCGGGCCACGGACCGCGCATGACACGGACGGACCATTTGGCGATGGTCCGAACCACGCGCCGGTCCGGCCGGCGTCAGACCTCGACCTTCCCGGCGTAGATGTCCCGCCCGTCCGGCAGGCTCACGGTGACCCGCGTCCCGAAGCCGTACAGCAGGGTCGTCGAGGCGACGGCGACCGTGCGCCCCTGGTTGCTGAAGCTGAACTGGTGGCGGACCTTGCGCAGCCGGCCGGCGCCGTCGAGGTACGCGTCGAAGGGCACGGCGTCGGTGGTGAACCCTTTCGCCGCCGCGGCGAGCGCGCCCCGCAGCTGCGGCGCGGCCAGCTTCGCCGCCGCGCCGATGTCGGCGACGCCCCGGTAGTGCCGCACCCGCACCCCCGCGAGCTCGGTCTCCCCCACGTACGTCACGTCCCGCGCCCCGCGCAGCAACTCGGCCGCCGCCCCGGGGTCGGTGGCGCCGCCGGTGACCAGGTTGCCGTCGTCGAGGGTGGTGGTGTCGACCCGCACCCACTTGTCGGCGGGGACGCCGGCGCCGCGGTTCTTCATGTACAGGGCGCCGGGGGTGAACAGCTCGGTGATGGGCCGGTGCGCGCTGGTGCCGGCCGCGTCCTTGGGCAGGACCACCTGGAGCCGGCCGGTGCGGGTGCGGAAGTCGTAGCCGCCCTCGCCGCGGATGGTGACGCGGGTGCCGCCGGCGGCCATCTCCATCGCGGTCGACGCCTTGGAGGTGCCGGCGCGGACCAGGGCGTCGGCGGCGCCGCGCACGGCGCCGGCCGGGTCCGGCGGCTGCTCGGGATCCCGGGGGGCGGCACATCCGGTGACCGCCGCGGCGACCAGGGACGCGGTGACGGCGAGCGCCCCGCCGCCGATCCCGCGCGGACGCCCGTACCGCTGCACCACCATCGCCCGTCGACCCCCAAAAGCCTGGATTCCCGATGCGGATAACGACGGCACGGGCGAGCCGTCACGCGCAGTACGGTGGGGGGCGTGCATGAGCAGTCCGCGACCGGCCCGCATCACACGACGACGACGGAGCGCGGTTCCTTCGCCGTGGCCCGCTGTACCTGCGGATGGGCGGGCCCGGCCCGCCGCTCCCGCGACCGCGCCCGCACCGACGCCGCCGAGCACGTGTGCGCGAAAGACGACCGCGAGGCACGGCCCTAGGCCGCGAGGCCCTTCTCGTCGCGGCCGTCGTCGGCGGGGCCGCCGAGGCGGGGTTCGGGGATGCCGACCGTCTCGGCGCGGACCGCGGCGGGCGTGTCGGCCCGGCGGGAGCGCACCAGCCTCGCGCCGCGGCGCGAGCGCGCGACGGCGGAGACCAGCGGGGTGAGCAGCGCGAGGGTCAGCGGGGCGAGGAGCAGCGCCACGGCCGTACCGAGGGCGAGGCCGCCGACGACGTCGGTCGGGTAGTGGACGCCCATGTAGACGCGGGCGAAGCCCTCGGCGAGGGCGAGGCCGATGGCGGCGAGGCCGAAGCGGCGGTGGGCGACGAAGAGGGCGACGGCGATCGCCATCGCCATGGTCGCGTGGTCGCTGACGAAGGAGTAGTCGGTCTTCCCCTCGACCAGCACCTCCAGGCCGTCGTGGTCGACGAAGGGGCGGGGACGTTCGACGAAGCCGCGGATGGGGATGTTGACCAGCAGGGCGACGCCGGCCGCGAGCGGGGCCCAGACGAGGGCGGCGACGGCGGTGACGGAGTCCGCGAGGGTGCCGCGGCGGCGGACGCTCCACCAGCACCAGAGCACCACGAGGACCATCGCGAGCATGATCCCGTACTCGCCGGTGAACTCCATGACCCGGTCGAACCACGCGGGGGCGTCCTTGGCCAGCCCGTTGATGTCGTACAGCAGGCCGACATCGGGACTGGAACCGTCCGATGCGAGTTCAGCCATCTGCCGCGGCCCCTTGCTCTCTCGTGTGCCGGGCTCTGTCGCGTGCCGGGCTGCCAACCCCCGTGGTCGGACATGAGGGGGAACGAACCCGCTGAGGCAGGCGTTCCGCAGTCCCCCGTGGATCATGATGACGTTACCGAAGAGTGACGCTTCCTCGCAGCTCAGGGCCTGTGCCTGACGGAGAGTTCCGGACAGGGGGTCCGTACGCGTCGCTCCGCCGGCCCGTCGGCCCGTCGGCCCGTCAGATCACGCCTGTGTCCCGGGAGGTCGGGTGGGCAGGGCGGCGGCCCCGTCCTTCGTGACCCGGGTCGCGCCGAAGTAGTCGGGCGTGTCGATCCGGTCGAAGCGGATCACCGCCCCGGTCCGCGGCGCGTCGATCATGTAGCCGCCGCCCACGTAGATGCCGACGTGCCGGATCGCCCGCGAGTTCGTCAGGTCGTCGGAGAAGAAGACCAGGTCGCCGGGGAGCAGCTCGTCCCGGCTCGGGTGCGGCCCCGCGTTGTACTGGTCGTTGGCCACCCGGGGCAGTTCGATCCCCACCTCCCGGTACGCGGCCTGGGTCAGGCCCGAGCAGTCGAACCGCCCGCCCTGCGCCGCCGTGCCGGTGCCGCCCCACAGGTAGGGGGTGCCGAGCTTGCCCTGCGCGTAGTGGATCGCGCCCGCCGCCTGCTGCGAGGGCGCCACCCGGCCCTGCGGGCGGGCGAAGCTCTTCGCCAGGGACCGGATGATCCGCACGTAGTTCTGCGTCTCGCGGTAGGGCGGGACGCCCCGGTTCTCGATGACCGCGTAGGGGCCGGCGTTGTACGCCGCCAGCATGTTGCTCGCCGGATCGCCCGGCACGCCCCGCACGTCCTTCGCCAGCGCGCAGTCGTACGAGGCGGCCGAGGGGATCGCGTCCTGCGGGTCCCAGATGTCCTTGTCGCCGTCCCCGTCGCCGTCGACGCCGTGGCTGGCCCAGGTGCCGGGGATGAACTGCGCGATGCCCCGGGCGTTCGCCGGCGACACCGCGCGCGGGTTCCAGCCGCTCTCCTGGTACAGCTGCGCCGCGAGGAGCGCCGGGTTGATCTCCGGGCACAGGTTGCCCCAGCGCTGCACGAGCCCCTGGTACGCCGCCGGCACCGCGCCCTTGGCCAACGCCACCGTGCCGGTCGCCGCCGTACCCGCGCCGCCGAGGAAGCCGGCCGCCGCCGCGTACGTACCGACCAGCAGCAGGGCCAGGAACCCGGCGCAGACGCCGAACGCCCCGCCGGCCAGCAGCCACGCCTTGCCCGCCCTACGCACCGTCAACCACCCCTCGGCTCCTGGCAGTACGCCCCGGGACGCAAGTCTAGGCGGGGCGGCCTCCCCTGGGGACGGCGCGTGCCCGACGCGGCCCCAAGAGTGCAACAACGACAATCATTGCCCGGAGTCACCCTCCGTGATACACAGAGTGACCATACGCTTCTTCGCATGGAATCCGGTCGCACCGCCGCAGGTCAAGACGGTCGAACCGGTCACATGTACGGGGATCGGGTAAAGAGAGCCGCCAAGCCGTCACACGCGAGCGGTTTCATCAGCGAAGATAGTGGCGATGACCCATGCCGTCCGGCAGGGGTGACCAACGACCCGACAGGGGCGGTGAGTTATATGTACCTGGCGGCCGAGAAGGGCGACATCACCACCATCATCGGTGGAATCGCCCCGAACTGGGGTCCTTTCGGGAGCCTGGGCGCCGAAGCGAAGATCATGATCGAGGTCGTGATGGCCGTGGCCATCCTGCTCTGCCTCGGCATCGCCATCTGGGGCGCGGCCAAGCAGCGCATCGGCGCGACCGCGCTCCGCGACACCTTCAGCGCCGAACAGGGCAAGGGCCTGATCGTCGCCGGCCTCACCGGCGTCTTCATCATCGGCTCCCTCGGAACCCTCTTCACCATCGTCTACGGAATGGCGATCTGACCGCACGTCATCTGCGGTCCCACCCACGAAAGAACGAGGGGGCGTACCCGGCATGAGTCCCGGCGACGAGCACGACGGCTACGGCGGCTCGGGCCAGACCCGTACCCGCCTGCCCGAGGGCAACACCGGTGACGTCCACGGCGGCACCCGCCGCCCCGCCCGCGGCTCACGCTCCCTGCTCATGGCCGTGGGCGTGGTCGTGCTGCTCGTCGCCGCCATCGCCTTCGCCAACCGCGGCGGCGACGGACCGGAGGGCGCGACCCCCTCCACCGGCACCCCCGGCAAGGCCGCCACCGCCCCCACCGGCACCCGCCCGGTCACCGGCCACGACGGCACCGTCCCCACCGGCTACGCCCACGACGAACAAGGCGCCCAGAGCGCCGCCGCCAACTACGCGACGGCCCTGGGCTCCACGGACATGTACCAGAAGGGCCCCCGCGAGGCCCTGGTACGGGCGGTGTACGCCCCGGAGGTCGTCGACGCCCGCGTCGCCGACCTCGACAAGGGGTACGGCGACAAGGCACTCCTCGGCCGCATCGGCCTCCAGGAGGACGGCACGGCCCCCCAGGGGCTCACCTTCGTCGCCCGGACCATCCCCGTGGGGACCAAGGTGGAGTCGTACTCGGGTGACCGGGCGACGGTGTCCGTCTGGCACTCGTACCTGTTCGGCCTCGCCGGCGAGGAGTCGAGGAACCCGGTCTCCGAAGCCTGGTACACCAAGACGTACGAGCTCCTCTGGACCGGCGGCGACTGGAAGATCACCGACGTCCGCCAGAAGGACGGCCCGGTCCCGGTCGGCCGCGACCAGCGGGCCTCCTCGGCCCAGGACATGGCGGACGCCGTCGAACAGTTCGGAGGCTTCACCTATGCCCGGTAGGCCCGCCGCCCTCCTCACCCGCGCCGCCGCCGTCCTGGGCTCCGCCCAGGTCGCCGTCGTCCTCCTCGCGGGCCGCGCCGTCGCCGCCCCCACCCCGACGCCCGGCGCCACCCCGTCGGGCGGCACCCCGTCGGGCGCCGCCACTCCCACACCGGGAGCGAGCAACAACCCCTGCGAACTGCTCAGCGACACCGCCCGGGACTACTGCGAAGGGCAGGGCACCGGCGGCACCGGCGGCGGAGGCTCCTCCTCCGGCACGGTCAACGACCCCGCCTCAGCCCTCGACCCCCTCTCCTCCCTCGCGCGCGGATGCGCCGACGCCGCCGTCGCCATCGTCGACTACCTCTCCAAGGCCGTGAAGGAGACCGCCGAGGTCGACTTCACGAACACCGAGTTCCTCGCCCGGTACGCCGTCGTCTTCGCCGCCGCCACCTTCCTCACCCTCCTCCTCTGGCTGCTCGCCGTCGCCAAGCGCGCCATGCGCGGCGTGCCGCTCACCACCGCCTTCTCCGAGGCCATCGGCTTCCTCTGGCTGACCGTCCTCGCCTCCGCCTTCACCCCGCTGATCCTCTACACCGTCGTCAACGCCACCGACGCCGTCACCGAGGTCATCGCCTCCGGCACCGGCCAGCAGACCGACGTCTTCTTCGGCGCGTTCAAGCAGGCCCTCCAGAAGGGCGACAGCATCAGCGGCGGACCGATCATGCTGATCATCGTCAGCCTGGTCACCGTCCTCGCCGCCGGCGTGCTCTACCTGGAGCTCTTCCTCCGCGCCGTGCTCCTCTACGTCGGCGCCCTCCTCGGCGTCGTCGTCTACTCCGGCCTCGTCGACAAGAACATGTGGGGCCACGTCCGCCGCTGGGCCGGCATCATGATCGCCGTCATCCTGGTCAAGCCGATCATCGTGATCGTCCTCGGCCTCGCCGGCGCCCTCTCCTCCGGCACCGGACCCGACTCCTTCTCCGCCGTCGTCTCCGGCCTCGCGATCATCCTGCTCGCCATCTTCGCCTCCGCGATGATCTACCGCTTCGTGCCCGGCTTCGGCGACGAGATCGTCGCCTCCCGCAACAACCGCCTCCACCGCGCCGGGGAGAACGCGGCCGCGGCCGTCATCTCCTCCCCCGCCTCCCTCGTCTCCCAGGGCATCAAGACCCACAGCACCCGCGACAGCGGCTCCGGCGGCGGCCAGGCCCCCTCCTCCGCCACCCCCCGCCCCGCGAACCAGCTGTCCGGCGGCGTCGCCGCCCACAGCAGCCGCACCCCCCAGGGCAGCGGCGCCACGCCCCCGCCCCGCAGCAGCAGCCCCACCGCGGGAACCCCGCACAGCAACCGCAAGAACTCTGGAGGTGCAGGGCGTTGACGACCCAGTCCCATCCGGTCACGCCCCGCCGCACGTATCTCATCGGCCGCGCCCGGCCGAACGCGATCGTCGGCAAGAACCGCGAGACCGGCGAGATCGCCCTGATCGTCGTCGGCGCCTTCCTCGGCATGATGAGCGGGCTCCTCGTCCCCCTCCTCCCCCTGCGGATCGCGCTCCTCGCCGGCCTGCCCATGCTCGCCATCGCCGCCGTGTACCTCCCGTACAAGCAGCGCACGTTCTACAAGTGGTTCGAGATCAACCGCAGCTACAAGCGGATGCTCAAGCGCGGCACCGCCTACCGCTCCACCGCCGTCGAGGCCGGCACCCGCCTCGACGGCCGCGAGGTCGAGGTCGGCCCGCCCCCCGGCATCGGCCGCGTCAGCTGGCTCTCCGCCCCCTTCGGCCCCGACGAGATCGCCGTCCTGCTGCACGCCGACCGCCGCACCGTCACCGCCGCCATCGAGATCGAGGGCCCCGGCGTCGGCCTGCGCGACTCCGAGGACCAGGAGGCCCTCGTCGACCGGTTCGGCACCCTCCTCAAGCACGTCGCCAACGGCGACGGCTTCGTCACCCGCCTCCAGATGCTGGCCCGCACCCTCCCCGCCGACCCCGACGCCCACGCCAAGGACGTCGCCCAGCGCGGCGACCCGACCGCGCCCGGCTGGCTCCAGGAGTCGTACGACCAGCTCCAGTCCATGGTCTCCACCTCCAGCGAGCAGCACCGCGCCTACCTCGTCGCCTGCATGCACTACACGCGCGACCTCGCCGCCGAGGCCAACGCCATGGCCCACGCCGCCAAGCACGCCTCCGGCGCCCGCCGCCTCGACCGCGACGGCGGCCTCGCCGTCGTCATGGCCCGCGAGCTCACCGACATCTGCGCCCGCCTCACCGAGGCCGACATCCGGGTCCGCCAGCCCCTCGGCCAGTCCCGGCTCGCCTCCCTGGTCCACTCCATGTACGACCCGGACCACCCGATCGACCACATCCAGGCCATGACGAAACGAAACGCTTGGCCCGCCGAACTCGACGCCATGGAGGCCACCTACCTCCAGGCCAAGACCCGCGAGTCCTCCACCCGCGCCCCCTGGTGCCACGCCACCGCCTGGGTCAAGGAGTGGCCGATGACCCCGGTCGGCGTGAACTTCCTCGCCCCGCTCCTCGTCCACACCCCCGACGTCATCCGCACCGTCGCCGTCACCATGGACCTGGAGCCCACCGAGGTCGCGATCGAGCGCATGCTCACCGAGAAGACCAACGACGAGGCCGAGGCGTCCCGCCAGGCCAAGATGAACCGCACCGTCGACCCGCGCGACATCGCCGCCCACGGCCGGCTCGACCAGCGGGGTGAAGATCTCGCCAGCGGCGCGGCAGGCGTCAACCTCGTCGGGTACATCACCGTATCGGCGCGCTCGCCCGAGGCCCTGGCCCGCGACAAGCGCACGATCAGGGCCTCCGCCGGCAAGTCGTACCTCAAGCTGGAGTGGTGCGACCGCGAGCACCACCGGGCCTTTGTGAACACCCTGCCGTTCGCGACCGGCATCCGCCGCTAGGGCCGAAGGGGCACCGACCGATGCGAGATCCGCTGTCCGTCCTCACCGAAGCCTTCACCTCCTTCGTCCTCGGCAAGGTGGAGACCACCCGCCTGCCCGTGCGCACCTCCACCGGGCAGGCCCAGGCCGTCTACCTGCCGACCGCCGCCCCCGGCCTCGGCGACTCCGGCGTGATCATCGGCCGCGAGGTCTACAGCGGCAAGGGCTACGTCTACGACCCCTTCCAGCTGTACGGGCAGCAGCTCCCCGCCCCCCACTGGCTCGTCCTCGGCGAGTCCGGCAACGGCAAGTCCGCGCTGGAGAAGACGTACGTGCTCCGCCAGCTCCGCTTCCGCGACCGGCAGGTCGTCGTCCTCGACGCCCAGGGCGAGGACGGCGTCGGCGAGTGGAACCTCATCGCCCAGGAGCTGGGGATAACCCCCATCCGCCTGGACCCCATGGTCGCCAACGACTCCGGGATCCGCCTCAACCCGCTCGACCCCGCCATCACCACCACCGGCCAGCTCGCCCTGCTGCGCACCATCATCGAGGTGGCGATGGGCCACGGCCTCGACGAGCGCTCCGGCTTCGCGCTGAAGGTCGCCCACGCCCACGTCAACGAGCACATCACCGACCGCCAGCCGATCCTCACCGACATCGTCGAACGCCTCCGCCACCCGGAGGCCGAGTCGGCGGAGGCGATGAACGTCGACATAGACGACGTACGGGCCTGGGGCCTGGACGTCGCCCTGGTGCTCGACCGGCTGGTCGACGGCGACCTGCGCGGCATGTTCGACGGCCCGACCACGGTCGGCATCGACCTCGACGCGCCCCTGATCGTCTTCGACCTCTCCCACATCGACCGCAACTCCATCGCCATGCCCATCCTCATGGCGATCGTCGGCGTGTGGCTGGAACACACCTGGATCCGCCCCGACCGGAAGAAGCGCATCTTCCTCGTCGAGGAGGCCTGGCACATCATCAACAGCCCCTTCGTGGCCCAGCTGTTCCAGCGCCTGCTCAAGTTCGGCCGCCGCCTCGGCCTGTCCTTCGTCGCCGTCGTCCACCACCTCTCCGACGTCGTCGACGGAGCGGCCGCCAAGGAGGCCGCGGCGATCCTCAAGATGGCCTCGACCCGGACCGTCTACGCCCAGAAGGCCGACGAGGCCCGCAACACCGGCCGGGTCCTCGGCCTGCCCCGCTGGGCCGTCGAGATCATCCCGACCCTGACCCCCGGCATCGCCGTCTGGGACGTCAACGGCAACGTGCAGGTGGTCAAACACCTCATCACCGAACGGGAACGCCCGCTCGTCTACACCGACCGCGCCATGACCGAGTCCTCCGGCCCCGCCGACCCGGACCTGGAGTGGGAGACCGAGCAGCGCGCGCTGATGATGGAACGTCAGCTGGACGACAATCCCCGGTCGACGGTGGCGTGACGTGACCGAGGCACGGCAGAGGCAGGGCGGCGGCGTCTCCGACGGGTTCCTGATCGGGCTGTTCGCCCTGATCCTCGGCGCCTCCCTGCTCGTCTGGTCCGCGACCGGCCTGGCGGGGCTGCTCGCGCACGGCGCCTGGCCCGACGGGGTGGCGCTCACCCGCACCCCGCCGGCCCTGCGCGCCCTGGTCACCGCCCCGACCGACCTGCCGGCGGCCTGGCCGGACACCCCGCCGGGCCAGCTCTCCGGCTACGGGCTCTTCTGGGGCCTGGTCATCGGCCAGGCGATGATCCTCGCCGTCCTCGCGGTCTTCCTCCTCGGCACCTTCGCCCGCTGGCGGGCGGTCCGCGCGCAGCGCAGGGCGGGGGCGTACGCGCCGACGGCCGACCCGGCCCCGGTGCCCGCACCCGCGCAGGAGCCCGCGCCCGCCCCCGTACCCCCTCGGAAGACGACGCCCGCGACCCCCGAGCCGCACATCCCGCCGCAGACGGCGCAGCCTCCGGTGCCCGCACCGGCGCCCGTACCAGCACCGGCAACAGAACCCGGCACCGTCTACGGCCCGCCGGAGACCCGCCGCCCCCTCGCCGTCCAGGCCGTCCACGACGCCGAGGGACCGGTCCTGGTCGTCACCTCCGACCCCACCGTCTGGGCCGACACCAAGGACGTCCGCGGCAAGCTCGGCCCGGTCCTCGTCTACGACCCCGGCCACCTCTGCGACACCCCGGCCCGCCTCCACTGGTCCCCGGCCGAGGGGTGCGCCGACCCGGACACCGCCCAGGCCCGCGCCGCCGCGCTGCTCGCCCCGGTCCGCCCGCACGCACGGCTCGACGCGGCCACGGCCGGCACCGCGGAAACGCTCCTGCGCTGCTGGCTGCACGCCGCCGCCGTCGACGGCCGCCCGTTCCGCCAGGTCCACCGCTGGGCCCAGGGCGCCGACGCCCACGAGCCGGTACGGATCCTCCGCGGCCACCCCAAGGCCGCCTCCGGCCTCGCCGGCCTGCTCGAAGCGGCGCTCACCGCCCACCCCGAGACCCGGCGCCTGGCCCAGGAACTGACGGCCCGTGCGTTCTCCGCCTTCTCCTCGGTCCACATCCGCGAGGCGTGCACCCCGAATCGAACGGATTCGCTGGCCCTGGCATCTTTCCTCGCCGAAGGGGGCACCCTCTACGTGGTGGGCGAGCCGATCGAGGATCCGCGCACCCACCCGGGCGCGATGCCCCTCCTCACCGCGCTCGCGTCGCACGTGGTCGAGCACGGCCGCCGCATGGCCGCACGGTCATCCGACGGTCGGCTCGACCCACCACTGACGCTGGTCCTCGACGACGTCGCCGCCGTCGCCCCGCTCCCCGACCTGCCGGCCCTCCTCGCCGACGGCCCGGCCCGCGGCCTCCCCACCCTGGCCCTGATGCGCTCCCCCGAACAGGCCCGCACCCGCTGGCCCGAGCGCTCGCTCCACTAGGACCGGGCGGGCAGCAGCTCGTACTCGTCCTCGTACGCGCCCGTGTCGCCGGGCACCGGGACCCGCTCGCCGGACGGGACGAAGCCGAAGCGGCGGTAGAAGGCGGCGGCCCGGGCGTTCTCCTCGTGCACGTACAGCCGGACGCGCTCGATCCCCGCCACGGTCCACGACCACTCCACGGCCGCCCGGAACAGCGCGTCGATCACGCCGCTGCCGCGCGCCTCGGGCCGCACGTAGACGCCCACCAGATGGGTCTGGTCGACCTTCGCAGGATCCCCGAACCGCACCTCGTCCGTGGGCCGTTCGACGAGCACCGTCACCGAACCCAGCCAGCGCCCCTCGGGCGTCTCGGCGACGAACTGCCGCACCCGCCCCGCGCCGGTCGTCGAACCGTTCTCCGTCCGCTCCTTCCAGAAGTCGTCCGGACGCGCGACGGCGTCCTCGTGGGTCTCCAGGAAGGCGAGGTGCGCGACGGGGTCGAGCAGCGCGGCGAGCCGCAGCTCGCGCACCTGCTCCCACTCGTCGGCCAGGACGGTACGGATCTCGAAGTTCATGCGGCATCCTCACCCGCCGCCGCCCCCGTCCACAAGGGAGATTCGCAGCTCAGGGTCGTGCGTGGTACCCCGGTACGACACCGCCCGGCCCGCTGCCGACCACGGTCGGACGCCCCCGGCCCACCCGCTCCGTAGCGTCGGAGCCATGATCCGAGCAGAGCGACTCACCAAGCGGTACGGCGACCGCACCGTCGTCCGGGACCTCTCGTTCACCGTCCGCCCCGGCACCGTCACCGGCTTCCTCGGCCCCAACGGCGCCGGGAAGTCCACCACTTTGCGCATGATCCTCGGCCTCGACGCCCCGACCCGGGGCACCGCGACCGTCGACGGCCGCGCGTACGCCGCCCACCCGGCGCCGCTCACCCAGGTCGGCGCCCTCCTCGACGCCCGCTCCTTCCACCCGGGCCGCACCGCCTTCCACCACCTGATGGCCCTCGCCCACACCCACGGCATCCCGCGGACCCGCGTCGAGCACGTCCTCGGCGTCACCGGCCTCACCGAGGTCGCCGGCCGCCGCGTGAAGGGCTTCTCCCTCGGCATGGGCCAGCGCCTCGGCATCGCCGCCGCCCTCCTCGGCGACCCCGCCGCCGTCGTCCTCGACGAGCCCGTCAACGGCCTCGACCCGGAGGGCGTCCGCTGGGTCCGCACCCTCCTGCGGGAGCTCGCCGCCGAGGGCCGTACGGTCCTCGTCTCCTCGCACCTGATGAGCGAGATGGCCCTGACCGCCGACCGGCTCGTCGTCATCGGCAAGGGCCGGCTCCTCGCCGACACCACCGTCGCCGACCTCGTGCGCGACGCGGGCGCCGCCTCCGTCCTCGTCGTCTCCCCCGACGCGGACCGCCTCCGCACCCTCCTCCCGGCCCCCGCCCGCACCACCGACGAGGGCCCCGGCACCCTCCGGGTCACCGGCCTGGACGCGCCCGCGATCGGCCGGATCGCCGCCGCCCACGCCGTCGAACTCCACGCCCTCACCCCCGAGACCGCCTCCCTGGAGCAGGCGTTCATGGACCTCACCCACGACTCCGTCGAATACCAGGGAGCCCCCGCGTGACCACCACCACCGCCGTCCGCCTCACGCACGCGCGCGTGCTCCGCTCCGAGTGGCACAAGCTGTGGACGCTCCGCTCGACCTGGATCACGGTCCTGGCCTCGGTCCTGCTCGTCCTCGGCGTCGGCGTCCTGATGGGCACCACGTACACCTCCGACGGCGGCGACTCGGACGTCGACACCGTCGTCCTCACCCTCTTCGGCTCGCAGCTGGGCGGTGTCTGCCTCGCCGTCCTCGGCATCCTGGTCACCGCCGGCGAGTACTCCTCCGGCCTGGCCCGGGCCACCTTCACGGCCGTCCCCCGGCGGCTGCCGGTGCTGTGGGCCAAGGCCGCGGTCCTCGGCGCCACGGTCTTCGTCCTCTGCCTGCTGACGAACGTGACGACCTTCCTCACCGCCCAGGTCTTCCTCGGCGACACCGACCAGGCCGCCGCCCTCACCGACGACGGCGTCCTCGGGGCCCTCGCCGGCAACGCGGCCGGCCTCACCCTCCTCTCGCTCCTCGCCCTCGGCCTGGGCGCCGCGCTCCGCTCGGTGCCCGGCGCGCTCGGCGCCTTCATCGGCGGCGTCCTGGTCCTCCCCGAGGTCATCGGGATGCTCCCGTACGACGCCGTCGACACCGCCCTGCGCTACTTCCCCACCCAGGCCGCCGGCGTCCTCGGCTCGGCGACCCCGCTCCCGGACGCCCCCTCCGCCGGAGCCGCCCTGCTCGCCCTCGCCCTGTGGGCCGCGGCGGCGCTCGCGGCCCCCGCGCTGGTGCTCCGCCGCCGGGACGTACGGGGCTGAGGACGGAGCCGATGACGGGGATGATGACGAGGTGACGACGGAGACGACGGCACCCAGCCGGTGGACGCAGCAGCTCATCACCCGCGTCCGGGCGGCGGACGCCGCCCGCCCCTGGCTCTGGGACACCGTCCTGACGCTGGGCTGGACGACCGCCGCCCTGGTGGACGCGGCGGGCGGCTGGCGGAACGTGGCCCGGGACCCCTCGCTCCCCTCCGGCCTGATCGTCCTGCTCAGCCTGGCCCTCTCCCTCCCCCTGTACGCGCGCCGCCGCCGGCCCACCACGGTCCTCGCCGTGATGGCGCCGGCGGCCCTCGTCAGCGAGGCGTCGGGCGCCTTCCTCCAGGCCGCGTTCCTCCAGGCCCTGCCGCTCTTCCACATCGCCCTGACCCGCCCGCCGCGCCGCCTGCCGTGGGCCTTCGCCCTCCTGGCGCCCCCGGTGCTCCTCGGCGGCCTCCGCTTCGACGGCGACGCGTGGGACCAGCACGTGGTGCCGATCCTGTGGGCGTACGCGATCGTCGCCCTGCTCGGCATCACGGTCCGCTCCCGCCGCGACCACACCGCGAGCCTGGTGGACCGGGCCCGCCGGCTGGAGATCGAGCGGGACCAGGAGGTCCGGCTGGCCGCGGCGGCCGAACGGGCCCGGATCGCCCGGGAGATGCACGACATCATCGGCCACAACCTCTCGGTCATCACGGGCCTCGCGGACGGCGGCCGGTACGCGGCGGCGAAGAGCCCCGAGCGGGCCGCGCAGGCCCTGGACGCGATCGGCACCACGAGCCGCCAGGCCCTGGACGAACTCCGCCGCCTCCTGGGCGTCCTGTCCGCCCCCGACGACACCCCGGCCGCCGCCCGCAGCCCCCAACCGACCCTGGACGACCTGGAGTCCCTCCTGGAGGGCGTACGGAAGGCGGGCCTGCCGGTCGCCTCGGAGCTGCCCGCACCGCTCCCGCCGCTGCCGCCGGGCGCCCAGCTGACGGTCTACCGGGTGGTCCAGGAGTCCCTGACGAACACCCTCAAACACGCGGGCCCGGGAGCGAGGGCCACCGTCCGGGTGGCGGCCGGCCCTGACGCCGTCCTGGTCACCGTCACCGACACGGGCACCCCGTCCACCACCCCGGGGCAGGGCCAGGGCCTCACCGGAATGCGCGAGCGCGCGGCGCTGTACGACGGCACACTCGACTGCGGCCCCCTGCCGGACGGCACCGGCTGGCAGGTACGGCTCCGCATCCCCACCACTCCGGAGGAACACCGCCCGTGACGACGGTTCTGATCGCCGACGACCAGCCGATGCAGCGCTTCGGCTTCCGCATGCTCCTGGAGAGCCAGGACGACATGACGGTCGTCGGAGAGGCCGCCAACGGCACCGAGGCCGTCCGCCAGGTCGCCGCCCACCATCCGGACGTGGTCCTGATGGACATCCGCATGCCGGGCCTGGACGGCATCGAGGCCACCCGCCGCATCATCGCGGCGGGCGCCCGCACCCGCGTCCTCATCATCACCACGTTCGACCTCGACGAGTACGCCTACGACGGCCTCCGCGCCGGCGCGAGCGGCTTCCTGGTGAAGGACGCCCAGCCGGAGGAACTCCTCGCCGGCGTCCGCGCGGTCGCCGCCGGAGACGCGGTCGTCGCCCCGAGCCTCACCCGCCGACTCCTGGACACCTACATCCACCACCTGCCCGCCTCCGGCACCCCCACCGCGGAGGACCCCCGTCTGTCCGCGCTGACGGACCGCGAACGCGAGATCCTCACGGTCATCGGCCAGGGCTGGACCAACACGGAGATCGCCGCACGCCTGCACCTCGCGGAGTCCACGGTGAAGACCCACGTGGGGCGCATCCTGGCCAAGACAGGGACAAGGGACCGCGTCCAGGCCGTCATCCTGGCGTACGACACCCACCTGGTGAAGCCGGCCTAGAAACGGGCCCGGGTTACGGGCCTGGAGGAATGGCTCGGAACGCAGAAAAGCCCCGCACCAGAAGGTGCGGGGCTTTCCCACAATGATTGTTCGGCGGCGTCCTACTCTCCCACAGGGTCCCCCCTGCAGTAC